>CAIRMY010000229.1 GCA_903879775.1 uncultured Bacteroidota bacterium | reverse complement strand
TTAGCAATCCAACCAACACCCAAACACCTAATATAACACACAAAATTACATAAACACAACCATTAAGAGATTCTGACAATACAAATGGAACTCCAGATCCAATCAAAATCATGATTAAGAGTAATCCGGCACAGATTCCTGCAATTGAGAGTCCTAAGTTGACTTGATCTTCATTGTAATTCTTTTTGTTTTTCAAAAGTTTCTTTATTTTTTTTTTCGGTTGATTGGGTGCTTGTGTTTTATTTTCTTTTGGATCGAAAGTCGACCTAAGCCAATTTCCATAATCTTCAACAAATTGTGACTTCGGTAATTTTGTTTGAAACAATTTGGACATGAGCTTAGTTTTTAGCTTTTTGAATTTATTGGTTTTTAACGTTTTGCTGTAATTAATCAAATTCGTTGAACCATTAAATTGAGTATCATCTTCAAACAAGGTTGGGTCAAAATCAATTGTTTTTGATCCAATATTTTGCGCATCTTTGGATTTCTCTATAACCGGTGAATTCTTTTTTGTAGGCAATCCAAAACCACCTCCAAATCCAGCATCGTTGTATGCAAATTGATTGCATGAAACAAAGAAAATGACCAATAGTATGGCAGAAAAAAATTGAAATTTAGTTGGTTGCATGATTCAAAGGTATTATGTGTTTTTTTTATAGAGTTCAAAACAAATGATTTGCCAGTTGATTCTAAAATTGAATTTCCGTAATTGCCATTTTATTTTTTGCATTTTTTAATAAAAACAATCTGCCATTGCCTGTTTATATTTCCTTGACTTGATATAAAAGAATCTCGATGTTATAAATTACGATTTTCTAAATTGTGAGGGCGTCATTTGTTTTTTACTCAAAAACACGCGATTGAAATAACTCAGTGATTCAAACCCACATGAATCTGCAACTTTATTGATTGGATCATCTGTATAAAGCAATAAATGACATGCCTCAGTGATTCGAAGATCATTTAGGTAATCAGAAAATGTTGTACTCGTTGATTTTCGGAAAAATTTACAAAAATTACTTTCACTCATATGCACAATATCTGCGACTTCCTTTAGAGAAATTGACTCTTGGTAATGATTTTGAAGATACGAACAAATTTTATTGATGCGAGATTCAATTTTTTTAGAAATTACATTGTGATAGGATTCAGCGCATAAAATTGACGAAGGTTTATCTGCCAATTCATTCAAGATTGTTAACAACTGTAATATACTTTCAAAATCTTTTGCTTCAACCAATTTCGTAATTTTCCCCAAGAAAAATTCATCAGCCTCAATTCTAAGACCCCTTGAAGATTTTTCTAAGAGTTGTTTTACGGTTTGACACTCATTGAGACTTAAAAAGGGTTCAATAAATTCTTTAGAAAACTGAATCACAACTGCCTCAGATGAATGATTATCATCCAACTTCCCCCACCATGTATGGGGCAAATTACTGCCTAACAAAACCAAATCACCTGATAAAAATTGTTCATGGGAATTTCCGACAATACGATATCCAGTGCCGCGAACGATATACGTTAACTCATATTCTGGGTGGTAATGCCATTTAAACTCAAATGACGGTACAATATTCCGCGAAACATAAAAACTTGCTGTTCCTTTTTTGGATGGAATGTCCTCTAAGATCGCTTTCATCGTTTATTTTGAATAAATAACATATAAAAATACAAAAAAAATTCAATATAGTATTACAAATGACAAAATTACGTTTATAGATCTATTCATTGTTTCAATATTTTTGAAATTCAAAATTTGTTTCATCGAAGCACTATGTTTAACATATCTGACTCAATCAGCAAAACGCTGAACGCACCTTATTTTTTAACTCCAGATCAAATTGAATTTTACAAAAAGTACAAATTCATTAAATTGAAAGATGTATTGGATATTGAAACATTGGAATATTTCAACCGTGTTATATCCCTACAAGTCAATGAAATGAATCGAGAACAAACAGTACTTGAGGAACGTTCAACTTATGGAAAAGCTTTTTTACAATTGTTTAATTTATGGCGAGAAAATGCGTTAATCAAAGAATTGGTATTTAGCAAAAGATTGGCAAAAATAGCTACAGATTTAATGCAAATAGATGGCGTTCGTTTATACCACGACCAAGCCTTATTCAAAGAAGCTGGAGGCGGAATTACCCCATGGCACGCAGATCAATATTATTGGCCATTGAATAGCGATAAAACAGTTACAGCTTGGATTCCTTTACAAGCAACACCATTAGAAATGGGTCCTTTGGAGTTTAGTGCTGGAAGTCATGAAATCGTAGAAGGAAGAGAGCTAGAAATAGGTGATGAAAGTGAAGTCATGATTCAGAAAAGTCTAAGAGTCACAGACTACAAACATATCATTGAACCTTTCGACATCGGAGAAGTAAGTTTTCATTCGGGAT
>CAIRMY010000228.1 GCA_903879775.1 uncultured Bacteroidota bacterium | reverse complement strand
GTATAAGTTTTATATAGGTAAAGATGATAAGACTTATATGACTTATGATCCAGATGATCCTGATAGCAGTTATTTGACATTGAGGGGTGGAACTATAATTGCGGGCTTAATAAAATCACACAAAGAAATGACCTTCGATAAAGATCCAGACGAAGAACTCATTTTGAGCATCAATAGGGTTCAGGAATTAACCATGGAACTTCGACAAAACGCTGTCGATAAACAACGCGTATTGTCGGCAATTTTAAAAAGCAAAGAGTTTGAAGGTGAAGATTATGAACGTTTAAGAATTGTCATTAAAGACATCAATTCGCTCATCGACCACACAAGTTTCAACTTCGAGCGTTTGGAGTATCTACAAAATACATTCATGGGTTTGATTAACATTGAACAGAATAAAATCATCAAGATTTTCACTGTTGCAAGTGTCATTTTCATGCCTCCTACCCTGATTGCTAGTATCTATGGTATGAATTTCGAATTCATCAATGAATATAAATGGCGTTACGGATTTTTGTTCGCAATAGGACTCATGATCATTTCATCTTTGAGCACATTATATTTCTTCAGAAGAAGACGTTGGTTATAATTATAGGTCATTCTCAAAAACCAAATCCCCTTATTTTTGTTTGTTTTTTATGCTTTGGATTTTTTCTATTCTTTCATGTTTTACATCCACACCAAATTATACGCTCATTAGGCAAACCTACCAGAATGCCATTTCGAACCATAATGAGGTTTCAAAGCTAACATCCCTCACTGCGCCATATAGAAATTCAGACCCGATTGCGAAAGCTTTTTATGCTTCTGCACAAGCCTTTGAGGCGAAAAATGCGACATGGGTATCTACGAAGGTGAAATATGCAAAAAATGCCCATTCCAATTTAAACAATAGTGTTATTTTGGCGCCTAATAATGTTGAAATCAGATTCTTACGTTTCAGTTTCGAGTGCAATACGCCAACCATTTTAGGAATGAGAAGTCATCTTGCCGACGATAAAGCATTTCTCCTTAAAAACACAAAGTCCACAGAACCTCTGTGGACGTTGATGAAATCTTTTTATCAAAAATGCTCTGAGTTCACTCAGGCAGAAAAGGAAATCTTACTTAAGCGTTAATTGCTGCAATACCCGGAAGTTCTTTTCCCTCAAAGTATTCCAATAAAGCTCCACCGCCAGTACTTACATAACTCACTTGGTCTTCAAACCCGAATTTGTAGACTGCTGCGGCACTATCGCCACCTCCTATTAAGCTAAATGCACCATGATTGGTTGCTTCAGCAACAGCTTCTGCAATGGTTTTAGTTCCATTAGCAAATGCATCCATTTCAAAAACACCCATCGGACCGTTCCATAAAATGGTTTTGCTTTTCAAGACAACTTCTTTAAAATCGGCAGCTGCTTGTTGTCCAATGTCTAAGCCCATCCAACCTGTTGGAATTGCATTGCTTTCGCAGTTTGTAGTATTTGCATCAGGTGCAAACTTATCGGCAATGGTTGAATCCATTGGCAAATAAATATTTACCCCTTTTTCTTTTGCTTTTTGAAGGATTTCTAAGCAGGTATCCAAACGTTCGTCTTCACATAATGAGTTGCCGATAGTGCCTCCTTGAGCCTTGAAAAAAGTATACGCCATACCTCCACCAATAATGATGTTATTGGCAATATTTAAGAGATTTTCTACAATGAGAATTTTATCAGAAACCTTGGCACCACCAACAATTGCCGTAAATGGACGGTCAGGATTGGCCATCACTTTAATTGCATTGGCAACTTCTTGTGCCATCACATAGCCAAAGGCTTTTTTACCTGGGAAAAACTCAGCAATGATTGCCGTTGAAGCATGTGCTCTATGCGCTGTTCCAAAGGCATCATTCATATAAAAAGTTCCCAATTGGGCTAATTTTTCTGTAAATGCTCTGTCGCCTTTCGTTTCTTCTTTATAAAAACGCAAATTCTCTAGCAACAAAACTTGTCCCGCTTGTAAAACCGCTGCTTTCTCAATTGCTTGACTGCCAATACAATCATCTGCAAAATCTACAGAAGTATTCAACAATTCACTCAAATGAGCAACAATATGCTTTAAAGAGAATTTATCTTCAGGACCTTCTTTTGGTCGGCCCAAATGACTCATAATGATTACCGAGCCACCGTCCTTCAAAATCTTTTCAATGGTAGGCACCGCAGCGCGCATACGAGAATCGTCGGTGATTTCAAATGCTGCATTTAAAGGCACGTTGAAGTCAACACGCAACAATACTTTTTCTCCAGCTAAGGAAACATTTTCTATAGAATTATTCATTTTTACAGGGATTTTAAAAGGTTATTCATACCAGTTTCTTTGGCAAGAATTGCTGATAAATCTTCAATATTAACGCGGGTTTGTTCCATGGTATCGCGGTGACGTATGGTTACATCGCCGTTGGTTAGACTATCGTGATCGATGGTCACGCAAAATGGTGTACCAATGGCATCCATTCTCCTGTAACGTTTTCCAATACTATCTTTATCTTCAATGTAAACATTGAAATCAAAACGCAAATCGTTGTAAATTTTCTCAGCCAATTCAGGCAATCCATCTTTCTTTACCAAAGGTAAAATGGCACATTTCACAGGAGCAATTGCAGGATGCAGTTTCAATACCGTTCTGGTATCGCCATCTACTTCTTCTTCGTGAAATGCTTGGCACATGGTTAACAAAAACAATCGATCTAAACCAATACTGGTTTCTACCACGTAAGGAATATAGCTTTCATTCGATTCTGAATCAAAATAGCGCAATTTTTTACCACTAAATTCTTCATGTTTGCCTAAATCGAAATCGGTACGAGAGTGAATACCCTCTACTTCCTTAAATCCAAAAGGAAAATCAAATTCAATGTCAACCGCAGCATTGGCATAATGGGCCAATTTTACGTGATCGTGGTAGCGGTATTTTGAATCTGGAGTACCTAAAGATTTATGCCAACGCAAACGTGCATCTTTCCAAAACTCATACCATTGCAATTCGGTACCTGGTTTGCAGAAAAACTGCATTTCCATTTGTTCGAATTCTTTCATACGCATGATAAATTGTCGTGCTACAATTTCATTTCTAAAGGCTTTTCCGGTTTGAGCAATTCCAAAAGGAAGTTTCATTCGGCCTGTTTTTTGAACATTCAAGAAGTTCACAAAAATACCTTGAGCCGTTTCAGGACGTAAGTATAATTGGTCGTCACCACCATCTAAAGCATTCATTTGAGTGCTATACATGAGGTTAAACTGACGCACATCTGTCCAATTTTTAGAGCCGCTGATAGGACAAACAATTCCCTCATCTTCAATGAGTTGCTTAATCATGGCAAGATTACCAGTTTCCAATCCTTCTCTCAAAATATTGTCCATTTGGTCAATCTTTTGTTGATATTCCATCACTCTGGGATTGGTTGAACGGTACATTGCAGCATCAAAAGTTTCACCAAATCGTTTTGCCGCTTTATCGATTTCTTTTTCAATTTTTTGGCGAATTTTCTCTTGATGATCCTCAATAAGCACATCGGCACGGTAACGTTTTTTGCTGTCTTTATTGTCGATCATTGGATCGTTAAATCCATCGACGTGACCACTTGCTTTCCAAACCTTAGGATGCATAAAAATGGCAGAATCTAACCCAACAATATTTTGGTTCAGACGTGTCATCGACAAATACCAATATTGACGAAGGTTGTTACGGAGTTCTACCCCATTTTGACCATAATCGTAAACTGCTGCCAATCCGCCGTAAATGTCGCTACTTGGAAATACAAAACCGTATTCTTTTGCGTGAGAAATGATTTTATCGAAGAGATTTGAATCGCTCATAAATTGGGCGCAAAGATACATAAAAAGGCCAAGATTCACGAAACAAGTAACACAGTGTTAATTTGCTTTCACCACAACAATTGGTTATTTTTGTATATCTTAAGCGTGATAGAATTTTCAGAACAACAATTTTGGTGGATTATGGTGCTCATCATTATTTCTGCAACATCAGGAATATTGATATCTAGTTATTTATGGTTTCGCCGTAAAAAGAGGGTTTTAAACAATTTAGAACGTTTGATTTACATTGAAAAAAACGAAGCTTTCGAATCTAAAAACAGCAAAGCCAAAGACATTGAAGAAGCATTTAAAGAACTATTTAAATCGCGAAAAGTTGAATTACAGAGGTTACAGCAATTAGAAAATTATCGCAGAGACTATATTGGAAACGTTGCTCACGAACTTAAAACGCCTCTGTTTTCTATTCAAGGTTACATTGAAACAATTTTAGATGACCCTAAAATAGACAAAGAAACCTTAGAACTTTTTTTGAAAAAAGCCTATAAAAATGCCGATCGTTTGGGGCAAATTGTAAACGACCTCGACACGATCACCAAATACGAAAGCGGATTTTTACAAATTGAAACCGAGAGATTCGATATTTTAGCATTGGTGCATGAAGTGATTGAGGAATTGGAAATTCAAGCCAAGGAGAAGAACATTCAAATCAACTGTCATTCAAAAAATGAACCTTATTGGGTGAATGCCGATAAAAGCAGAATCAGGCAAGTGCTTGTAAATCTTGGATACAACTCAATTAAGTACGGAAACCAAGATGGCACAACCAATATAAAGTTGAGTAGCACTGGTTTAAAGGTAATTGTTGAATTTGCCGACAATGGCATAGGAATCCCTTCACAACACTTAGGTAGGGTTTTTGAACGCTTCTACAGAGTAGATAAACATAGAAACAGAGAAACGGGAGGAAGTGGTCTTGGACTGAGTATTTGCAAACATATTATTGAAGCGCACGACGAAACCATTCGTGTGATGAGCACCGAAGGTGCGGGCTCTGTGTTTACGTTTACTTTGCCTTGTGCTTAATTTATTGTTGAAAATTATACGCAGTTTTGAGAATAATTGCTGAGTTGTTTTTTGCTGAGGGACATTTATTCCCCTAATTTTGTAGAAAGTATGAATTGGCCAGATCAAGCAAACAACTCCGATATCCCTCCATTTTTAGATAATTTGAATCCACCGCAAATGCAGGCGGTGTTGCATACGGAAGGACCTGTGATGATTATTGCTGGTGCTGGATCTGGTAAAACTAGGGTACTTACCATGAGAATTGCCAATATCATTCACAAAGGCACCGATCCCTTCAATGTGCTTTCCCTCACTTTTACAAATAAGGCCGCCAAAGAAATGCGTAACCGTATCGAAAAAATTGTTGGAGGAAACGCAAGAAACCTATGGATGGGAACTTTTCACAGTGTGTTTGCCCGAATTTTACGACAAGAAGCTGAACGACTTGGCTACCCTTCTAACTTCACCATTTACGATAGCGACGATAGTAAAAGTCTCATAAAAGCCATTTTAAAAGAGATGAATATCGACGATAAAATGTACAAACCAAACTTGGTTTTAGGGAGAATTTCGATGGCAAAAAACAACCTTATTTCTGCCACTGATTATTTCCAAAATGAAGATTTAATCAACCAAGATAAAGCATCCAATAGAAGTAAATTCGCCGACATTTTCATGTCCTACTCACAACGCTGTTTCAAAGCTGGAGCTATGGATTTCGACGATATTTTAGTCAATACACATTTACTCTTCAAAAACCATATTGATGTGCTCAACAAATGGCAGCATAAATTCAAATATATTTTGGTGGATGAGTATCAAGATACCAATCATGTGCAGTACATGATTACCAAAAAACTATCTGCTGTAACTCAAAATATTTGCGTTGTGGGCGATGATGCTCAAAGTATTTATGCCTTCCGCGGTGCTAACATTCAAAACATCTTAAATTTTGAAAGAGATTACCCCGAAGTAGCCACTTTTAAACTCGAGCAGAATTATAGAAGCACCAAAAACATAGTGAATGCCGCTTCAAGCGTCATTAAAAACAATAAAAAACAACTCGAAAAAGAAGTTTGGACCGCCAACGAAGATGGCGATAAAATTAAAGTCATTCGCAATGCTTCCGATAGCGATGAAGGAAAACGCGTTGCAGAATTTATTTTCGAGGATAAAAAAACCGAACACCTTCCCAACAAGGCATTTGCCATTTTATACCGCACAAATGCTCAAAGCAGAGCCATGGAAGAAGCCCTTAGAAGGCAAGGTATCGACTATAGAATATATGGAGGAACTAGTTTCTACCAAAGAAAAGAGGTGAAAGACCTTCTCTCATATTTGAGATTTGTAATTAATCCCAACGACGAAGAAGCGCTCAAAAGAATCATCAATTACCCTACACGAGGCATTGGTGATACCACACTGAATAGATTGATTTACTTGTCGGGGGCTCACAACATTGGTTTGTGGGAAGTCATTCGCAACATTCGTAATTTTCCAGAAATTGGCACCGGCGGACCTAAAATAGAAAATTTTGGGATGATGATTCAAAGTTTCATCATGATGAATGAAAGCACAAATGCTTATGATTTATCGACGCACATTGCCAAACAAACTGGGCTTATGCGATCGCTTTTTGAAGACAAATCTGTTGAGGGAATTTCGAGATACGAAAACATCACAGAGCTTTTGAACGGTATTCAAGAGTTTGTAGAAGATGACGAAAGCGACAAAGACAAAACACTTGCCAATTTCCTTGAAGAAGTAGCGCTTTACACCGACGATCAAAAAGACAAAGATCCAGACAGAGACTGTGTGTCGTTAATGACCATTCATGCGAGCAAGGGATTAGAATTTCCAATTGTTCATTTGGTGGGCATGGAAGAAAATCTTTTCCCTTCACAAATGGCCTTAATGAATCGTCAGGAACTTGAAGAAGAGCGAAGGTTATTTTATGTGGCTGTGACCAGAGCTGAAAAGAAACTTTATTTAAGTTTTGCAACCAGTCGTTTTAGATACGGAAGTTTAATTCCTTGCGAACCAAGCAGGTTTATCCAAGAAATTGATGCAAAATATTTAGACATGAGTTTGGCGTCGCTCAAAGGCAAAAGTGTTTACCAAAGAAATGCCGATGACGATCAATTTGTGATGGCGAGCAAGCCAACCTCCAACAAGAATATATTCACAACACCAAAAACGGCGGCTCCTTTGCCACCTGAAGATCCAAATTTTGTTCCCGGTGATATTTCTTCATTGAAAATTGGCGACATGGTGCAACACCAACGATTTGGAAGAGGCGTTGTGACTGAAATGGAGGGTGAAGGACAAAATCAAAAAGCAAAAGTAAATTTCGACAATATTGGTTCTAAAACGTTGGTCTTGAAATTTGCAAAAATGAGAATTGTATAGGTTTATTTGTTTCTGATGTTTGGGAAATAACTCAACAGATAAGTGAATAAAGAATATTCCATGAACATTTTCATAATTCAAAGTATTTCATTATCTTTGCAGTCCCATTTTGGAGAAGTGGGAATTTTTCAAAACTAATTTAAAACAAAAAACTAATGGCAACAAAGATTAGATTGCAAAGACACGGTAGGAAAAAACGTGCTTTCTATCACATTGTGGTGGCGGATTCGCGTGCTCCGAGGGATGGCCGTTTTATCGAGAAAATCGGTACTTACAACCCTATCACCAATCCTGCAACCATCGAACTAGACGTTAACAAAGCCACACAGTGGTTATTGAATGGAGCTGAACCAACTGACACCGCTCGTGCGATTCTTTCGTACAAAGGTGCCGCTTACAAAAAACATTTACAAGTTGGTGTAAACAAAGGTGCTATCAGCCAAGAAGAAGCAGACAAAAAGTTTGCCGCTTGGATGGATGAGAAAGATGCAAAAGTTTCGGCTAAGAAAAATGGCCTTGCTGATGCAGCGTCTCAAAAGAAAGCAGCTGCAATGAAAGCAGAAACTCAACGAAAAGACAATATCGCGGCGAAAATCGAAGCGAAAAATACTGTTGTTGAAGAAGTTGCAGTAGAAGCAGTAGCTGAAGAAGTTGCAGTTGAAGCAGTAGCCGAAGAAGTTGCAGTTGAAGCAGTAGCTGAAGAAGCTGCAGTTGAAGCAACTGAAACTCCTGCTGAAGAGTCTGCAAGCGAAGAAACTGCCGCTGAATAATTCACGGTATGATGTTGCCCCCAATTACCACCGCCGTTGGGAAAATCGTTTCCAAACACGGTTTTAAGGGCAACTTAAATATAAATCTTAAGTCCGATTTTTTTGAGGACATTACCGAAGGGGATTACCTTTTTGTCATTATCGACCAAAAAGGAGTCCCCTTTTTAATTGAATCGCTAAATTCAACCAAACAAATTGTAAAACTACAATTTGTAGATACAGAACAGCAAGCCATTGATCTTGTTGGCAAAGAAATTGGTATTCTCTTCCATGAATCACACCAAACAGAATCGCCAAATGGCCTTGAAGGGTTTAGACTGTTCGACCAATTTAACCATAACATTGGCGAAATCAAAGGAATTGAACAATACCCAGGCCATGATATGCTTGTGGTTTTTGGCGAAAATCGCGAAATATTAATCCCTTTAATTGAAGATTGGATTACCAACTTAGATGAAGAATCACGAACTTTGCAAATGACACTTCCTGAAGGACTCACAAATCCAGAAGAATATGAAGATTGATATCATTTCAGCAGTACCCGATTTACTCATCAGCCCTCTCACAAATAGCATTCCTAAAAGAGCAGTTTCTAAAGGCTTAGCGGAAATAAATTTCCATAATCTTCACGACTATGGTGTGGGAAAATACAAACAAATTGATGATACCCCTTTTGGAGGTGGAGCTGGAATGGTGCTCATGCCAGAACCCCTCTCCAACTGTATTGAGTCTCTCAAAAAAAACACAACTTACAACGAAATAATTTACCTCACCCCCGATGGTGAAACCTTCAACCAATCGATGGCTAATCAATTGTCGCTCGTAGATAATCTATTGATCATTTGCGGACATTACAAAGGCATTGACCAACGCATTCGAGATTTATATGTGACAAAGGAAATTTCACTTGGCGACTTTGTGCTCAGCGGTGGCGAAATTGCCGCTTGTGCAATTGCCGATGCTATTTTACGATTGATACCGGGAGTGATTGGAAATGAAGAATCTGCTTTGAGCGATTCATTTCAAGACAATCTGCTCGCTCCACCTCTTTATACCAGACCAGAAACCTTTAAAAATTTAACGGTGCCAATGGTGCTTACCAGCGGCAACCATAAACTTATCGATGAATGGCGTTTTGAACAATCTGTGATCCGCACAGAAACATTGCGCCCCGACTTACTAAAAAACCAAGAATGAAACTCCAATTAAAGCGCCCTTTGGTTGTTTTCGACCTCGAGACAACAGGAATTAGTGTAACAGCAGATAGAATCGTTGAAATTTGCATGCTAAAGGTGAATCCTGATGAACAAGAAGAAATTCGCACATATCGCGTAAATCCTGGAATTCCAATTCCGAAAGGTGCCAGCGATGTGCATGGAATTTATGATGCTGATATTGCCGATAAGCCTAGCTTTAAACAAATTGCACATGAAATCAATGTCTTTTTAAAAGATTGCGATTTTGGTGGTTTTAATTCGAATAAATTCGACTTCCCTTTGTTGGTTGAAGAATTTTTTAGAGCTGGAATTGAATTTGATGTCGACAAAAGAAAATTCATTGATGCCCAAAGAATTTATCATTTTAAGGAACCTAGAAATCTTAAAGCTGCTTTAAAATTCTATTGTAACCAAGATCTTGAAAACGCTCATTCAGCAGAAGCGGATACTGTTGCAACTTGGCTCGTATTGAAAGCACAAATGGAAAAATATGAGGATATCCCTCACGATATTGAGGGTCTTCACAAAATGAGTGGTCAAAGTAATTTGGCAGATCTAGCGGGTCGATTAATCATTGATGGTGCAGGGGAAATTGTTTTTAACTTTGGAAAGCATCGTGGAAAATCAGTCAAAACCATTTTGAAGAATGAACCAAGTTATTACAATTGGATGATGGATGGTGACTTCCCTCAGCAAACCAAGAATGTTTTAACCAGAATCCGTTTAAGTTTAAGAAACGAATGAGTCATAAAAACCCCATTACCATTGTTAAAGAAACCGACAATTGGCTGATAATCAACAAACCTCCGTTTGTGCCATCACTTCCTGAGAGAGGTAAATTTACAGCTGAATCGGTGATGGATTGGAGCCGCAGATTTTGGCCTGAGGCAATTTTATGTCACCGAATCGATAGAGAAACATCTGGGGCATTGCTTATTGCTAAAAACTTAGACGCATTCAAACATTTAACCTTACAATTTGAACATAGAACTGTTCAAAAGAAATACCATGCCATTGCCGATGGAAGGGTTGTTTTTGAAGATTTATGGGTTGATTTACCGATCAATACAGAACAAATTGGCAAAATTAAGATTGATAAAATCAATGGAAAGCCAGCCCAAACAAAATTTCATACTTTAGAATTATTTAAGCACTTCACCCTTTTGGAGTGCGAACCTAAAACAGGAAGGTTACACCAAATTAGGGTTCATTTGGCATCCCAAAATGCCAAAATTGCGGGGGACGTACTCTATAAAAGCATTATCCCTAAGCTTAGTACCATTAAACGAAAGATTTCGGGTGAAGATACCGATCTAATCCAGCGTTTTGCTTTGCATGCAAAAAGTTTGGAATTTAATGACCTCGATGGAAGTCGCGTTTTCGTTGAAACCGAATACCCGAAAGACTTCGCAGTGTTCTTAAAATTACTCAATAAATACGATAAATACTCATGATTTTTACCCCAGCAGAATTACCATTGAAAGTAAAGCAATGGGGAAAGCCTTTGAAGGCGATGCTTTTGAAATTAAAAGCAAAACCGCCTAAAAACCTCGATGATGTTTTTCAAAAATACCACGACGAAACGTTTCGTAAAATTGACTGCCTAGAATGTGGAAATTGTTGCAAAACAACAAGTCCTGAGTTCTTTGAAAAAGACATTGAACGATTGTGCAAAGTTTTAAAAATGAAACCTGGTCAATTTATTGAAAAGTACTTGTTTTTAGATACCGATGGAATCTATGCTTTGAAAACGGTTCCGTGTCCATTTCTAGGCTCAGATAATTATTGCAACGTTTACGACGACAGACCGAAGGCATGCAGAGAGTTTCCACACACCAACCAGCGTAAAATGCATACTCAACTTCACTTGGGTGCAAAAAATGCGGAAATTTGTCCTGCAGTTTTTGATATCCTCAGTAAACTCGAGGAGTCTATCCTTGCAACTTTACCGAAGAAAAAAGAGTTTTAATCTGATTTCACCATTTAAATGGTTGAAAATTCATAGACTTATACGACCTTTGCACTGTTAATACTTAGGTTTCATAAGTTATTAATTTGGTTTAATCCTCCTGTAGCAATATAGGAGGATTTTTTTTACTTAGAAGCTATTTTTCCACATCATGCTTTCAACAGGACGGTTGGGTTGACCGCTGTATTTTGCATTTTTCTTGGAATTATAAGGCACAAGAATTTCTCCATCCACAGGGAAGTAAATCAATTGGCCTATTGGCATACCGGCATAAATTCTAACTGGTTTCTTTACAGATATTTCTAATGTCCAATTACCGCAAAATCCTACATCCCCTTTTCCGGCGGTCGCATGAATATCGATACCCAAACGGCCTGTGCTGCTTTTGCCTTCAAGAAATGGGACATGCGCATGGCTTTCGGTATATTCTTCGGTAACACCCAAATAAAACATATCGGGTTGCAACACAAAACCCTCTTCCGGAATTTCAAAATGTTGAATGGTATTGTGCTTTTTTGCATCGAGCACATCATCTATATAAGTGGCTAAAAACTTTCCTAAATGTACATCATAGCTATTGCTTCCAAGGCAATCGCGATCGTAGGGACTTACCACAATGGTACCTTTTTCAATTTCTTCTAAAATACGGGCATCCGATAAAATCATACAACAAAGATATGTTTTTTGAGGGATATTTGAAGTCTAAAAACGGATATATTAGAAAGGAATGTGAGGTTCTACTTTTCCAATTTTTTGAGTAAAACTGATTGAGGGCAAAGGCAATGCAAAGAAATTAGACAAATTTCTAAAATCACCATTTGCCGATTGTTCTTGGTATTCTCCACCCCAATTAGAGTAATAAGCAATTCCAAATGACCAACTTTTAGTATCGTTTTTATTGCTTATTAATCGCAATTGAACATTCGCAAAAATGGTGGTTCTATTCAATTCTATGTTGCCATGTTTGGTTTTATAAAGTGAATTGAGCGGATCGGCAGGATCAATCAATATTTTTTGTCCGCTAGCATCAAGTTCCCATTTAGAAACATTTGTCATTGTTTGTTTACCGCCATTAATCCAGCATTCGCCAATGAGATATACCGTTGGGGCTAAGCGCAAACTTCCCCCAAAATTATACATGAGAGAGCCTTCTGGCATAAAACTCCCATTAAGATAACCCATACAAACTGAGAAGTGATTAAATTCATCTCCAAAAGAATATCCTGCGTACATTAAATTGGCTTTCAATTTCTTAGTTTCCGATAAAAACATACTTGTGATTCCAATAGCTCCGATCATCAAATGCTGTTTTGGAGCTACTTCTACAGTATATTTTGGTGAGATATAGCCATAGAACGGCAAAATTAGCCCTGCTGCCAAAGTGAAATTGTCGGTAATTCCATATTGAAAGTCATTCATGAAAAAATTAAAATTGTGGTAATACAAATTCTTCTTGGGCAAGCCTATACCCGACTGCAAGAAAATGTAGCGGTAGCAATGGTGATTGTCTTTTGTTGGTTCAAGTTGACCTGAATCATTTACAGTTGTGTCTAAATGATCAACATTCATATTTGAGAATGCCTGAAATGGCAAACAAAATAAAACAATAATTAAAACGACTCTCAAAAACATTGAGTGGCAAAATTAATGCAAATTGATTATTTTAAGGTGTTATTTTCCAACACTTAATCGTATTGTCGTCGCTACAACTCAGAAACTCTGTATCGTTTATCCACAAACACATATTCACTGAACTTTTATGACCTTCAAATTTAGGGGCATCAATAACTTTCAACAATTTAAAATTTTGCGCATCCCAAATTCGAATTGATTTGTCCATAGAACTTGAGGCCAAAAATTTATTAGATAAACTAAAAGCGAGCGAATGAATGGTAAACCAGTGAGCATCAATTGATTGATGTAGGTCATTGAGTTTATTCCAGCATTTAATTTTAGCATCTCTACCGGCTGAAACTAAAAAATCAGAGTTGCTTGCCAAAGCGAAAATGCTGTTTCCATGTGCTTTCCAAGAAGTTTTCAATACCAAATCCGATGTAAGTTGAAAAATTTCCGATGAACTTCCGGCCACGAAAAACCCATCTAAATTAGGCATAATGGCTCTTAAACTCTTATCAGACAATTTTATAGATTTTAACTTTCTGCGATACCAATCAATTTTATTTATAACCCCATCTCCACCTACTGTATAAATTTCATCGATAGAAATGACGCAAATATTGAAAATACTTTGTGTATGAATTTGAATCATCAGCGGATCTGCACCCTTTTTTAAGTAGTAAATTTTACCAGATTGCGTGCCTGCGAGAATCATTTCCAATTCGGCTAAATAAGCCATACAAAAGATGGGTTCAGGCACTTGGGCAAACAATAAACCATCGGGCTGATTCATTGATTCCCAATAAACTACAAAACCATCTGAGCCCGCAGAAAAGAACCCTCCATTTTCATCTGTGCACATGCAATAAACAGATTGTTTATGTCCTGTATATGTTCGATTCAAAGAAACTTGTAACTTTGTAGGCATGGCTTTAGTAGATCAATGGACTTGTAAAAGTGGTACAAAATTGAATTTGTATGACATTCACATTGGATCTCAAATATACGACGAAAAGGGAATCAAATACTCCGCGAGAGAATTAGAATTGTTATCTGTTCAAAAAGTTATAGAAGATTGTTACACAGGTTCGATCTTGTCGAAAGATGAATTCGGCAAACCATTTTTAGTCCCTCAAAACTCAGAAATCAATTATAGTCACACTTCAAAACGGTTACTTTGGGGGGAACATCCAACGCTCAGGGTTGGTGTTGATATTGAAACATTACGCCCACAATTGTCGAAAATCAAGCATAAGTTTTGTCGCGAAGACGAGTTGTCATTTATTCCTACCCAAGAAGAACTACCCTATTTGCTTGCAATCTGGAGCGCCAAAGAATCAATCTACAAAGCTTATGGCAAGAAAGAAGTTGATTTCAAGGAGCATATGCAAATCGAAAAATTCAAACTAGACAGTGAGGGATTTTTCGAAGCCAATTTCCTATTGGTTTCAAATTTTAGGATGGTTATCAATTACAGATGGACAGGAGAATACATGATAACATGGACCACCTGGCAATCGATGAATGAAAATCCTTTTATTTCTTGATGTAAATTCTAGCAGGATTTCCAATTACGGTTGCGCCGGCAGGAACGTTTTTGGTTACAACAGAACCCGCGCCAACAATGGCATTTTCACCTATTGTAATATTGCTCATGATGGTTGAACCAGAACCAATGGATGCACCTTTTTGAATGAGGGTTTTTTCCATAATCCAATCGTCGGCGGTTTTTAGTTCACCTGTTTCTGTAACAGCTTTGGGAAATCGATCATTGATAAAGGTTACTGAATGTCCCACAAAAACACCATCTTCAATTTCAACACCTTCGCAGATGAATGAATGGCTCGAAATTTTGCAGCGTTTACCAATTTTCACACCACCTTGTATTTCTACAAAAGCACCAACTTTGGTTTCGTCACCAATTTCACAATTGTATGCATTTACAAATTGAAATATTTTGGTATTTGGCCCAACTTGAACATTTTTCAAGCAGTGGTAAGGGGTTTCTTTATTGAGTATTTCCATGAGAATCTTCTTTGATTTGGTTCGATCAAAGATAATCATTTAACTTTTATTCGAAAATCATTGTCCCTCAAAAGAAAGAAAAAAAGAATAGATTTCACAGATTTGCTAAATTTTAATACCTTTGAGCCACAACCTTAAAAAATGAGCAGCTGGTCACTTGGAATATTGTGTTTTAACGAAGTAGAGAACATTGAAACTACGATCAAAAAGGCACACGCTGTTTTGGTGAAATTGGCACAACCTTTTGAAATTTTGATTATCGATGATGGCAGCACCGACGGCTCTCAAGATGCAATTAAGCAAGCCATTGAAAATATTCCTGAAGCAAGAATCATTGAACATATTGTAAATAAAGGCATTGGAGAAGCGCTACACACGTTTTATGGGAGCGCAAAAAATGAAAATGTGGTTTACACACCTGGCGATGGCCAGTTCGATTATGAAGAGCTCTTTTTGGTGCCCACATTCAAACTGGGCTATTACGTATCATTTTACCGCATCGAAAACACAACCTATTCGCTATTCCGCAATATATTAACATTGATCAATAAAAAAATAAACGCTGTTTTTTTAGGCTTAAAATTGAGGGATGTTAACTGGGTGAAAATTTACAAAAACGAAGATTTAAAAAATCTCAATCTTCAAATTCGCAGTTCATTGATAGAATCCGAAATTTCTGCGAAATTATTTTTTATTGGACGTAAAATCATTGAAATTGAATCCAAATATCTTCCAAGAGCCTATGGTCAAAGTAAAGGTGCATCTTGGGCAATTTTGAAAAAAGCAATCTTTGATACCATGCTTTTAATCCGTGTAATTGGCAAATTCAGACGCCAACAAAAAAACAATCGTTTTTCGAGTCTTTCCTAAAAATCTTTTCAGATTTCG
>CAIRMY010000227.1 GCA_903879775.1 uncultured Bacteroidota bacterium | reverse complement strand
TTCAAATACATTTGTGAATATATGGTGACGGATGATGTTTTAATTGGTGCTGAAGAAAGCGGTGGAATTGCGATTAAAGGTCATATCCCTGAGCGCGATGGTGTTTGGATGGGATTGGTTTTGATGGAATATATGGCTAAAACTGGAAAATCCATTTCTGAATTAATCGCAGACATCTATTCAAAAGTTGGTTCATTTGCAGTTGAAAGATACGATCTTCACCTAAATAATGAGTTGAAAGAACAGATTATAGAAAAATGCAAATCAAATAGTTACACTTCATTTGGTTCTTGCAAAATCGTTTCAACGGAAGATACAGATGGCTTCAAATTTAGACTTGACAATGGAAGTTGGGTGATGATTCGACCAAGCGGCACAGAACCTGTTTTGAGGGTTTACTCTGAATCTGATTCTTCGGCAGCGGCATTTGACATTCTTGATCAAACAAAAACAGCTATTTTAGGCGCATAATGGATAAAATCTTGCAAATCGATATCGACAAGGTGTTGCAAGACAAAAGTCCTTCATTGAAAAAATGGTTGCCTAAATTTTTAATCCATTGGTTCAAAAATTTCATCCATCAAGATGAAATGAACTATGTTTTAAGGGAAGGTAATCATTTGAGTGGCGTTGATTTTGCCAAGTTTACAATTGACTACATGGGCTCTATTGTTGAGTTCAAAGGACTAGAGAATATCCCTCAAGAAGGTGGATGTATTGTTGCGGCAAACCATCCGCTTGGTGGATTGGACGGAATGGCACTCATGGTTGGTGTCTCTGAGGCTCGAAAGGACTTCAAATTCCTTGCTAACGACATTCTCATGCACATTGAACCTTTGAGAGATTGTTTTATTCCGGTAAATAAATTTGGAAATACATCAAAAGAGAATCTTGCAAACATTTCCAAGGAATATGCCTCAGGAAAAGCAATGATTGTGTTTCCTGCTGGATTGTGTTCCAGGAAAATCAATGGCGAAATTATGGATTTGAATTGGCAAAAAAGTGTAATCAAACAGAGCATTGTCAATAAAATTCCAATTGTTCCAACTTTTATTCAAGGGGAAAATTCGAAATGGTTTTATAGAATTGCAAATATTCGCAAGTTTTTAAAACTTAAATTCAACATTGAAATGATGATGCTACCGGATGAATTGTACAAACAAAAGGGTAAGAAAATTGTCATTCATTTTGGAAAACCCATTGGGGCAAACAACTTTTCAATAAAGTCAATTGGCTCAGATGTTCAACGTTTGAAGAATCATGTGTACAAATTAAAAGAAAATTTAACGTTAGAATTCAATTGATTTTCTTAAATTCACCCCCTTTATGACGCAACCAATTGTTGAACAAGTAGACAAATCTATCTTAATTTCAGAGTTAACCCCTGATATTTTTATACGTCCTACAAATAATATTGGCAATCATATTTATATTTTCAACGGCAACAATAAACCTAATCTATTGAGGGAAGTTGGACGTTTGCGTGAAATTTCATTCCGTCAAGCCGGTGGTGGTACTGGTAAAAGCTTCGATCTCGATGAATTTGATACTGGAAAATACGCATACAATCAACTCATTGTATGGAATCCAATAGATGAAGAAATTGTTGGTGGATATCGTTTTATTTTGTGCAAAGATGCCAGAGATGAAAATGGAGATTATCATTTATCTACAACTGAGATCTTCACATTTTCCGAGAATTTAAAAACCAATTATTTCCCACTAACAATAGAATTGGGCAGGAGTTTTGTTCAGCCGAATTACCAGCCTAGTGCAGAAAGTAGAAAAGGACTTTATTCACTCGATAATTTATGGGATGGTTTGGGTGCTTTGGTTATTGATAATCCTTCAATGAAATATTTCTTTGGTAAAATTACGATGTACACTGATTTTAATGAAGAAGCAAGAGATTTGATTTTGGCTTTTATGGAAACCATGTTTCCAAACGATGAAATTTTGGCAGCTCCCCAGAATCCAATTCATCGCAAATACGATTGTATTGAGTTTATTAAAGAAATAAAAGGTTTACCATATAAAGAAGCCCATCAAATGCTCAATCAAAAGGTTCGAGCATTAAATGAAAATATCCCTCCTCTATTTAATAGTTACATGAATTTAAGTCCCTCAATGAAAACTTTTGGAACTGCCATCAATGATCATTTTGGAGCTGTTGAAGAAACTGGAATCATGGTTACAATTCCAGATATATACGAGAATAAAAAAGACCGTCACATTCAATCATACATCGATTGGAAAAACTTGCAATCAATTCAAGAGTAAGACTTTTCCTTTAGATAAAATATGATTCGATTTCAGTTGGAAAAAATAGATACCATCTGAAATATTCAATTTTGTGCTAAATTCTGAATTGTTTGAATTGCCTTTAAATATTTCTTTTCCAGAAACATCAAAAATAGTTAATTCAATTGTTGAATTAATTGATTTTAAATTTTTGATTGTCAGTTGATTATCTTTCAGCAATAAAATCGGTTTGTCATTTTTGTCCAATGACGAAACACTTGTCATTGCCAAGGCCATTTTTACAGCATTCAACGCATTCACTTTACCATATCCATAATTATTATTGGAGTCATTTGTTGTAAAGGAATCCCGCTGAGCCGACAATCGCAACACGGTTGCCATTTCATAAGAATTTAAATTGGGCGCAACTTGCAAGACCAATGCTGCCACTCCATTTACATGTGGCGCAGCCATACTTGTTCCACTAAATAACGCCCAAACAACATCCTTTCCATTGAATTGTGTTTTATAAAGTATTTCATTGCCAATCCAACCCGGAACTTGCCTTGTATGAACTGCCGAAGCAATCAATTGTCCAGGAGCTGCAACATCTG
>CAIRMY010000226.1 GCA_903879775.1 uncultured Bacteroidota bacterium | reverse complement strand
CTGGAGGATTAGGCTTTACCATCAGAGATAATACGGGTGGAATAGGCGTGTTCTCTGCTTCTAAAACTTATGCATATGCGGTAAAAGAAGGTGATTCAGTGATGATTCAAGGTTCAATTGGCCAATTCCAAGGAACAGTGCAAATTGATAGAATTGATACAATGATTAAATTGGCAAGCAATAGACCATTGGTAAATGCAACTGTGGTAACAACCATTGGAGAAACAGCTGAATCGAATTTGGTTCGTTTGGAAAGAGTTAAACTTATGGATGTAGCAGAATGGCCATCTACGACATTGGCTGCAAATAAATTTGCTTACGTTAGAGTGATTAGTACTTCTGGAACAGTTGATACATTAAATATTGATTCAGAAACGGACATTGATGGAACATCTGCTCCTACAGGGTATTTCAATGTTACAGGGTTAGGGGTTCAATTCGATAATTCTTCGCCTTATACTTCAAAATATTATTTAGCGCCAAGATATACTGGAGACATTGTTGCGGCGAGTTTGCCAACAGTAAACTTTATGAAGAAAACTGATTTTGTTTTTGAATTGGCTGATTCATTTAAAATGGATATTTCTGTATTCCCTTCTGATGAGAACTTTAAATTTGATGTAGTTTGTTTAGGTGGTACAGCAATTACGCCTACAGATTACGATTATGCAACAAAGTCAATTCAGGTTACTAAGAATAATAACTATTTCTTTATTAAGTCGAATATTACTGATGATTTGGAAAGCGATGGAGATAAAATTGTTTCTTTTGCAATCCGCAACATTGATGGACCAGGTTCAATTGGTAAAGATTCTATTATGATCTTAACAATTAAAGACAACGAAGCTAGTTTGGCAAAAACATTTGCGCAAGGTAATTTCAAAGTTTATCCGAATCCAGCAAATGAATTTGTAGCATTTAGCAATGCCAAGAATATATCAAAAATTGAAGTTCTAGATATGGCTGGTCGATTGTTGGCGAATCATTCAATGAATCAAACAGAAGATATTTACACAATGAATGTAACTGGTTTTTCAGGGTTTGTATTTGTGAGAATTACAGATTTGAATGGTCAAACATTCGTCGAAAGATTGGTGGTGAAATAAATTGGAAAAACCATAATGAACTATAAAACCCTCGGAATTCCGAGGGTTTTTTTATGCATGATGATTTCAAATTTATTCATCAATAAATCCGTAATTTTGTATCAATTTGAAAGCTGTATTTAAATTTTTAAAGTATGCCGCGGATTACAAGGGATTAATATTTGGTAATTTCTTGTTCAATTTGCTTTATATCATATTTAACTTAGTTACTCTATTGTTAATTATGCCTGTATTGAAATTCTTGTTTAGCAAAGACAAGAAAATTTCGGATCTTGGTGTGAATCAGAAAGATGTTGGTGAATGGTTCTCTGGTGTGTATCAATCTTTCATAGAGTGGTTTGGTACAATTGCCGAAGGTAATCCATACAGTGCACTGGCATACTTGAGTATAGGGTTGGTGGTTGTAACTGTTTTAAAGAATGCCTCAAGATTCACGGCTATGAATTACATGGTTTTAATTCGAAATAAAAGTATTCGTAAAATGCGATTAGACATCTACGAAAAGTGCTTGAATTTGCCAATTGCTTATTTTAATAATGAGAGAAAAGGGGATTTGATTTCTAGAATGAGTAACGATATCAAAGAAATTGAATTTGCTTTAATGGTTTCTCTAGAAGCACTTTATTTTCAACCGTTGAATATCATAATTTTCCTTTTGGCCTTGGTTGTGCTTTCAGCAAAGCTAACCATGTATATTTTATTGTTCTTGCCAATTACAGCATTAATTATAGCTTTGATAGGTCGTTCATTGCGACGTAAATCGAGTAAGAATCAGCAGCTTTTAGGCAGAGTCATGAGCTCTTTTGAAGAAACGCTTGGTGGAATTAGGGTCATTAAAGCATTTAATGCGTCTAAGTTTTTCTATGACAGGTACAGTTCACAAGATTTAGATTATACTAAAAATAACATTTCGGTTCAAAGGCGTTATGATTTGTCGTCACCAATTTCTGAAACCATTGGAATCACCGTTTCGGCTTTATTGTTGTGGTTGGGAGGCAAAATGGTTTTCAGTGGTGAACTAGATCCAGAATTTTTCTTGGGATACTTCACAATATTTAGTCAGTTAATTCCTCCATTCAAAGGATTCTCAAATGCCCTATATGCCGCACAAAAGGGTATGGCAAGTTTAGATAGAATTCAGGAGTTGGTTACAGCACCTGTTGTAGTTGAAGATCCAAAGAATCCAGAGATTCCGAAATTTGAACAAAGTTTGGAATTGGTAAATGTTGGATTTTCTTATGTCGAGGGAACGAAAGTATTGAGTGGTGTGTCTCTCAAGATTCAAAAAGGTGAAACCATTGCATTTGTTGGTCCCTCCGGCGCAGGTAAAACAACCATTACAGATTTAATTGCGCGTTTTTATGATGTTTCTGAGGGATCTATACTCATTGATGGCGTTGATATTCGTAAGTTTAATCAAGAAGATTTGCGTCAATTGGTTGGAATTGTGAATCAAGAGAGTATTTTATTTAATGATACCGTCCGAAATAACATTGCATTGGGTAGGCCTGAATTGACGTTAGAGCAGGTTGAATCTGCCGCGAAGGCAGCATTTGCTCATGATTTTATTTCGGAAATGGATTTAGGTTATGAAACTGAAATAGGTGAAAGGGGTGGAAAATTGAGCGGTGGTCAAAAGCAAAGGCTTTCAATTGCACGAGCGTTGCTAAAGGATCCCGAAATTTTGATTTTAGACGAAGCAACTTCGGCCTTGGACTCACAGAGCGAGAAAGCTGTTCAAATGGCCTTAGAGAGCCTAATGCGCAATCGTACGAGCTTAATTGTGGCTCATAGGTTGAGTACGGTGATGCATGCAGATAAAATTGTGGTCTTAGATAAAGGTAAAATTGTTGAAATTGGTAAACATCAGGAGCTCATTGCAAAAGGTGGATTGTATTATAATCTGATTCAATTGCAAGAATTGGGAAGCTAAGTGAATTTAGCGTTTAACGTTTAGCGTTTAACGTTTAGCGTTTAATGGTTTAAAAAAAGGCTGTCTTCAAATATGAGACAGCCTTTTTTATGGGTTCTTTAGATTAATTATTCTTCGGATTTTTCAGTTTTCTCAGAGCTTTCTGTGGTTTCAGGTGTTGTATGTTCAGTTTCTGGTGAAGCAGAGTTATTCATTTCAACATTCTCAGTTTCAACAGTGGCCTCAGCAATTTTTGCGGGCTCATCTTTTTCCAAATCTGTTTGATTTGCAGCAGCAATAGTTGCTGTGATATGTTCATCTTCATCGAAAGGTCTTTTACCAATGATTCTATCTAAGTCAGATTTGAAAATAATTTCTTTGTCGAGAAGTTCTACAGCAATTGATTCAACTTCGGCTTTCTTTTCAGTCAATAATGCAATTGTTCTATTATACGCAGTATCGATCAATTCACGAACTTCTTGGTCAATTAATTGAGCAGTTTGCTCTGAATAAGGTCTTTGATAACCATATTCACCAGTTGGATCATTGAAGCTAACGTTACCAACTTTAGGACTCATTCCATAGATAGTAACCATGCTGTAAGCCAGCTTTGTAATTCTTTCTAAGTCGTTTTGAGCACCAGTTGAAATTTTCCCAAAGAAAATTTGTTCAGCAACTCTTCCCCCCAATGTCATACACATACTATCAATAAGTTGCTCGGTTCTATATAAGTATTGTTCCTTTGGCAAATATTGAGCGTACCCTAGGGCTGCAACACCTCTTGGAACAATTGAAACTTTTAGAAGAGGATCAGCAAACTCTAAGAACCATCCTGCAACTGCGTGTCCTGCTTCATGGTATGCAACAATTTTCTTTTCTTCTGGAGAAATGATTTTGTTTTTCTTTTCTAATCCACCAATGACTCTATCAATGGCATCTTGGAAATCTTTCATTGAAACTATATCTTTACCATGACGTGCAGCAATAAGTGCAGCTTCATTACAAACGTTGGCAATTTCAGCACCGGCAAAACCTGGGGTTTGAGCGGCAAGACGGTGAACGTCTACATCTCCAGCTAATTTTGTTAAAGGTTTAAGATGGACTTTGAAAATTTGTTCTCTACCTATAATATCGGGTCTGTCAACACTAATTTGTCTATCGAAACGACCTGGACGCATTAAAGCGCTATCTAAAATATCGGCACGGTTTGTAGCAGCAAGAATAATTACACCAGAATCGGTTCCAAAACCATCCATTTCCGCTAACAATTGATTTAAAGTATTTTCACGTTCATCGTTAGAACTTTGCAAATGGTTTTTCCCGCGGGCTCTACCGATTGCATCAATTTCGTCGATGAAGATAATTGCAGGGGCTTTTTCTTTTGCTTGTTTGAAAAGGTCTCTCACACGACTTGCGCCAACACCAACAAACATTTCTACGAAGTCTGAACCAGAAAGCGAGAAGAACGGAACTCCAGCTTCACCAGCAACTGCTTTTGCGAGCAATGTTTTACCAGTACCTGGAGGTCCTACGAGCAATGCGCCTTTAGGAATTTTGCCACCCAAATCGGTATATTTTTTTGGATTTTTAAGGAAATCTACGATTTCCATCACTTCCTCTTTTGCTTCTTCAAGTCCGGCAACATCTTTGAAAGAGATATTGACTTTGGTATCTTTATCGAACAATTGTGCTTTTGATCTACCGATATTAAAGATATTCGGCCCACCACCGGCACCACCGCCACCGCCCATTCTCTTGAACATAAGGTTCCAGAAAATAAGAATAATTACAATGAAGAAAACCCATTGGAACAATTGCCCAAAAATATCACTTTGACTTACATATTGAATGACAAGATCATTCGGGTTTTTACCTAATTTAACAAGGTCGGCTTTGAGGGTTTGAATTTCATTATTGAAATAACCTTTTTCGATTTCAAAACTAAAATTAGGTTCAGTTTCTCCAAAAACGTTATCTTGTTTTTGGGCTTTCGAATAGTTTTTTTGTTGGGAAGCTTCTGTTGTTAAGAAAACCTCAACAATTCTATCGTTAACAATGACAACTTTCTTGATATCGCCTTTAATGGCCATATCGCGAACTTCATTCCAGCTAGTTGCCTGCCCAGAACCTTTAGGGAGGAAACTTAAAGCAAGAAAAACAATGAAAAGTATTCCATAAATCCAATAGTAATTGAATTTAAAGCCATTCGGCTTATTTTCGGGTGATTTGCGTTCTTCAGTCATTCTAATTGTATCTTGTCAATGTCAAAAATCGCACCATTTTGCGATTTACTTACAAAACTACAATTTTAAGAACAATAGATTCAAAAAACGCGTCATGAAAGCAAAAAAAATTGATAGAACTGATAAAATGTCAGTTAAAAGGAAAATTAACCTTGAAAATGATTAAACGCTTGTCCTAAATGGTAAACATCTTCAAATGAATTATACAGTGGTGCAGGGGCAATACGAATAACGTTTGGTTCTCTCCAGTCGGCAATAATATTCGAGTTTGTGAGATGATCGAAAAGGGCTTTCCCTTTATTATCGGTAAGAAGAGAAAGCTGAGCACCTCTTTCAGATGAAGGAGTGATGATTTCAAATGACAGATTGGCATTGGTTTTTTTGGCTTCATTTAAAATAAATTCTAAGTAATCTGTTAAAACAAGACTTTTAGCACGCAAATTTTGGATGCCAGCTTTGTTGAAAATTTCAAGAGAAGCCAAATGAACAGCCATTCCAAACACAGGAGCATTAGACAATTGCCAACCTGCAGCGCCGTTTTCTGGAAGGTAGCCTTTTTGCATCAAGAAACGTTTGTTTTCTTGGTATCCCCACCAACCAGCGAATCTAGGCGTTTCTGGGTTGGTGCAATGTTTTTCATTTATATAGATTCCAGAAACATTTCCAGGACCACTATTTAAATATTTGTACGTGCACCAAGCTGCAAAATCAACATCCCAATCATGCAGTTGTAGTTGTATATTTCCAGCAGCATGAGCCAAATCAAATCCTGCAATTGCTCCCACCTCGTGCGCTTTTTTTGTGATTTCAGGAATATTAAAGTATTGACCAGTATAATATTGAACGCCGCTGAAGAAAACAACAGCAACTTCATTTTTATTTTGTTCAATGACTTCAAGAATGTCTTCTGTTCTCAGGGTAAATTCACCTTCTCTAGGTTCAATTTCAATGACAGCATCATTGTACGAAAATCCATGGTGTTTAACTTGACTTTCAATTGCATACATATCAGAAGGAAACGCACCCGCTTCCATAATGATTTTGTAGCGTTCTTTTGAGGGACGGTAAAACGAAACCAATAGCAAATGCAGGTTTACAGTTAATTGATTCATCACAACCACTTCAATTGGTTTTGCTCCAACTACTTCGGCTGCAAATTCCGTTAAAAATTTATGATAGTGAAACCATGGTTTTCTTCCATGAAAATGTCCTTCAACACCCCATTTACCCCAGTCTTCAAGTTCAACATTTATTGCTTCTTTAGCCGTTTTAGGTTGTAAACCAAGGGAGTTTCCACAAAAGTAAATTTGAGGTAAATTGTGTTGGTTCACAGGAAGAATGAATTGATCTTTAAATGCAGCCAGTTTATCGTTTTTATCACAATTGCTTGCAAATTCTAGGGTGTTTTCGAAAGAATGATTCACGTAGCAAAGGTAATCATGAATTTTTAAAAGGTTTCAGGATCTTATAAAATAGAATAAAATTAGTGAATAAGTATTTACTTTGCATTGTTTTGAAAATTGAAGAAGAAATAAAACAGAATAAGTTTGCATCTGCTCTGCACAAGGCTGTTGTAAATGTTATGTTCACAAACAATTGGTTTTCGAACGAATTGAGGGATGTTTTTAAAAATCATCAATTAACAAATCAGCAATACAATGTTTTGCGCATTCTCAGAGGCAAATATCCGGAGGCTTTAAATCCCTCAGAAATAAAATCTGTGATGATTGATAAAAACCCAGATTTAACAAGATTGTGCGACAGGTTGTGTACAATGGGTTTGATAGATCGCTGTATCGATGATGACAATCGCAGGAAGATGAATATCAAAATCAACGATAATGGTTTGGAGATTTTGGAGAAAATTGATCCAGAAATGGAAAAATTTAATTCTTCGTTAACCAATATTACGGAAGACGAGGCGGTAATTCTGAGCGATTTATTAGATAAAATGCGCGGTTAGTTTTTTACAATCGCAGTTAATCCATCTCTAATAGGTAACAACACAGTTTGCCAAGTTTTGCACTTGGCAATTTCTTGATTAAAGTTGTGCATATTGATGGTATCTTTATCTATGGTGCGAATATTCGCATCAAGTACCTTTCCACTCCATAACGTATTATCAAAAAGCATTATTCCTCCCGAGCTTAAAATTGGGAGGCAAGCATTAAAGTAATTCATATAATTGAGTTTGTCGGCATCAACAAAAATAAAATCTGGTTGGATATTTAAAGTTGGTAAAACTTCTAAGGCAGGGCCAACATGAAATTGAACTTTATTCATGAAAGGATAGTTATTCCAGAAGGATTTTGTTTTAAATGCAATTTCGGCGTCGGCTTCGATTGTGTGAATTTCGCAATTTTGAGATGCATTTTGGGTTAAACAGGCTGTTGCATAACCAGTAAAAGTACCAATTTCAAGGATTATTTTTGGTTTTTTGATGGATACCAACATCGAAAGAAGTTGACCTTGAAGTTTCCCG
>CAIRMY010000225.1 GCA_903879775.1 uncultured Bacteroidota bacterium | reverse complement strand
GGCATCTGCCCAATCATTTCACGCTTAAATTCTGCTTGCCATTCCAACCAATTCCTACCTCCAAAATCAATCGCCACTTGCGCTAAACAATCATCCATTGGCAAACAAAAGCCATAGCGCTCTATCCCCAATTTTGTACCAAATGCCTTAGAAAAACATTCACCAAGTGCAATGGCTGTATCTTCAATTGTATGATGCTCATCTACTTGTAAATCTCCTTTTACATTAATTTTCAAATCCAAAGAACCGTGACGAGCAATTTGATCCAGCATGTGATCAAAAAAAGAAATTCCTGTTTCAATTACCGATTTCCCTGTACCATCTAAATCTAGCTCAATTTCTATTTCCGTCTCATTCGTCTTTCTGCTGTAACTAGCTTTTCGTTCTCCGAGTCTGAGAAAGGTATAAATCTCATTCCAATCCGTTGTTTGTAAGGCAACATGTTTCAATAATTCGATTTCATCTACTGACACCTCCCCTTTTCCAGGGTCTTTTGGATTGACCATATAAATCGCCTTTGAACCTAGATTCTTGGCCAATTCTACATCTGTTAATCGATCTCCGATTACAAAAGAATTTTTCAAATCAAATTCTCCATTCATGTAATGCGTTAAAAGACCTGTTCTTGGTTTTCGAGTTGGTGCATTTTCATCAGGAAAAGAGACGTCAATACACTCTTCAATAAATTCTATTCCCTCAGTCTTCAGGGCATCTAACATTAATTTATGAGGACCAATGAATGATTCATGAGGATAGCTGGCCGTCCCCAATCCATCTTGATTGGTCACCATAACAAATTCAAAATCCAATTCGCGAGCAATTCGCCCTAAACCAGAAAAAACATTCGGATAAAACTTCAGTTTCTCAAAACTATCAACTTGAAAATCAACTGGCGGCTCCAAGATCAAAGTTCCATCACGATCTATAAATAAAAGCTTTTTCATACACTAAATTCACTTATTTTTTCGATTAATTCCCTATTTTCTGACGACGTTCCAACTGTCAATCGTAGCGTATTCAAACAAAGCGGCTGATTCGACCTATTTCTAACAACTAATCCTTTATTAATTAGATAATTATATAACTTGTTTGCATCTTCTACTTTAACTAAAATAAAGTTTGAATCACTTGGATAAACCTCATTAATCTGTTGCAAACCCAACAATTCTTTTCGAAGCCAATTCCGCTCTGATTTGATTGTTTCTATTTCAGTTTTCACACGCTCAATTTCCTGCAATTTTTGAAATGCAAAATCTTGGGTCAACTGGTTAACATTATACGGCGGTTTAATTTTATTGATCCAAGAAATTAGGTCTTCAGAACCAAAGAGTAATCCCAAACGGATGCCAGCCATGCCATATGCTTTAGAAAAAGTTTGCGAAATAGCTAAATTTTTAAATTTCATGAGCTCTAGAACCATTGATGATTCTTCAGAGAAATCTATATAAGCCTCATCCACAACAACAATACCTCGAAATTCTTCAACAATTCGAATTAGTTGACTCTTTGGAAATGTATGTCCCGTTGGATTATTTGGAGAACACAAAAACAACAATTTACAATCAGCAGATTCTCGCAGAATGCGCTCCACATCCATTGAAAAATCATCGTTCAGCAAAATCTCCGTAAGTTCAACCTGATTTATTCTTGAAGAAACAGCGTACATTCCGTAAGAAGGAACAATTGTGGCTGCTCGATCTATATTGGGCCTACAGAAAAGACGAAACAATAAATCAATGCATTCATCTGAGCCATTGCCAAGAAAGATCTGATCTACTCCGACACCTTTTATACTAGCGATGCGTCCCTTTAATTTTTTCTGCATTGGATCAGGATAACGATTTACGCCATTATCAAAAGGGTTTTCATTCGCATCAAGGTAAATTGATGCATCACCTTCAAACTCATCTCTCGCAGAAGAATATGGTTTCATTCCTAATAAATCAGGACGAATGTATTTTTCTAAATCAAAGTTCATGCTTTAATATTTTTTAATCGCACAGTTACAGCATTTTTATGCGCATCCAACCCCTCCGCTGCCGCCATTTCTTCAATTGCCGAACCTATCTGCTGAATACCATTTTTAGATATTTGTTGAAACGTTATTTTCTTCACAAACGAATCCAACGAAACTCCTGAATATTGCTTGGCAAATCCATTTGTAGGCAAGGTATGATTCGTTCCTGAGGCATAGTCTCCAGCACTTTCAGGGGTGTATTCACCAATAAAAACTGAACCTGCATTTACAATTCCATTTAATAGTTCCTCATTAAAACTCGTTTGCAAAATCAAATGTTCAGGCGCGTACTCATTGATAATTGACAGCATTTCAACTTTCTGAACAAGGATAGCAGATGAATTCTCCAAGGCCATTTCTGCAGTTGCTTTTCTAGGTAAATCAGCCAATTGTTTTGTCAATTCAATTTCAACTTTTTCAATAATTGTATTGTCTGTTGCGACCAATACAACCTGAGAATCGCTGCCATGTTCGGCTTGTGAAAGTAAATCTGCAGCAATAAATGTCGCATTTGAGTTTTCATCAGCAACGACCATCAATTCACTAGGTCCTGC
>CAIRMY010000224.1 GCA_903879775.1 uncultured Bacteroidota bacterium | reverse complement strand
TTGAACAAGCCTTCAAACAATGTTTTCACAACAGATTCTAGCAGTGTAATTAAGCAAATAAAATATTCTACCGATTCTATTCAATATGCTTCGAACAATAAAAATGCTGGTTTTGCGGTGTTTAGTGAGGTTTATTACAGCGAATCGAATGGCGGATGGAAAGTGTTCATTGATGGTAAAGAAGCGAAAGCTGTGCGTACCAATTATATTTTAAGAGGTGTTGAAGTTCCTGCTGGAAATCATCAAATTCTATGGGTCTATGTACCTGCAGATAGAAGCATGTATTTCAACATTGAATTGGCATCATCTGGATTGATTCTATTGCTATTCATTGGATTGATTTTGAAACAAGTTATTTCAAAACCTGAAGAAGAAGAATTGAATGCATAAACTCATTTCGGTTATAACCATCAATTACAATCATTTAGAAGGGTTGAAAAACACTTTTAAGTCCATTGTAAATCAAACCGATAAACAATCAATTGAGTGGATTGTAATTGATGGGAATAGCACCGATGGAAGTGCTGAGTTTTTAAGGGAACATCAAAACGAAATTGATGTTTTAGAAATTGCCAAAGACAAAGGCATTTATGATGCCATGAACAAAGGATTGGCGCTTGCAACTGGCACTTATGTTTGGTTTGTGAACAGCGGTGATACAGTCTATGCAAATGACGTTTTTGAAAAAGCTTTGCAAAGTATTCGAACTGAAAATTGTGATATTTTATACAGCGATACCATGTTTGTGTCGCCAGAAATGGAGCAAATAGGTTTAATTAGTGATTTAAAACCTCAAACATTGCCAGAAAACTTGAACTTTTCGAGTTTTAGATTTGGGATGAACCTTTGTCATCAGAGTTTTATTGTCAAACGTTCACTTTGTGATCCTTACGATTTACAATACAAACAAGCTGCTGATGTTGATTGGATAGTCACTATTTTAAAGAAGAAACCAAAGGCATTTAGGTGCAATTTTATCCTTTCAAATTTTGAAGTTGGAGGAAGCAGTTATCAGCATACAAAGAAGGCTTGGAGGGAACGTTTTGATGTTTTAACGAAACATTACGGACTTTTACCTAATCTTTTTGCCCATGTATGGATTATTATTCGACGGGTTTTGTTTAATTTGAAACTTAAATTGAAGCTTTAGCACATGAGCAATACAAGTAGGGTCGATAAATCGTTGTTTGAAGAGAATCATTATTTGGGGAAACCTGCTGATAGCAATGATTTACTTGTAAAGCGCAGAATTAGAATTCTTGATCGTTTTGAGGGATTTTTTAACAACCAATCAACCCTTGTGGAAATTGGATGTGGCAACGGCAATACGGTCCTTCAAATTTCAGATAAATTTAGCCATACTTACGGCCTCGAATATGCCGAAGTGCACCAACATGAATATAACGAATTAAAGTCAGATTTGCAAGTTGGCAATTCGGAGTTCTTGGTTTGGGACATTATGTCGAAGGGATTTACACCTGTTTGCGACCGTTTGTTAAGTTTTGAGGTGATAGAACATTTG
>CAIRMY010000223.1 GCA_903879775.1 uncultured Bacteroidota bacterium | reverse complement strand
TTCAGAAAAAAATGAAGAAATCTGGTCTAAATTCCAAACTGCTCGAAATACATTTTATGCTGAAAGGAAAACTTTCTTTAAGAAAATTCAATCAGACAGAAAAGATAATCTTTCAAAGAAAATTAATCTATGTGAACAAGCAGAAGTATTAAAAGAAGCTCCAGAGTTCATGAAAACTTCTGAACAACTTCAAGCACTTCAAGAAAAATGGAAAACCATAGGTCCAGTTCCTGAAGAACAAAATGAAGTTATTTGGAAACGTTTCAGAGCTGCATTTGATCATTTTTATGAGCGTAAAAACAAATGGTTCTCAGAGAGAAAAACACAAGAAACTGGCGCAGTTGCCGCAAAAGAAGCTATAATTCTTGAAATTGAAGCCATTGCTAAATCATCAGACAGTAAATTTAATTTCAATGATTTAAAATCAATTCAAAATAAATGGAATGATTCAGGATTTGTTTCTGGCAAAAAATTCCAAACATTAAACAAGCAATACCAAAGTTTAATGGATGCGCTTTATCAATCTTTAAGAAATTCGTCAAATGCGGAAAGAGAATCGAATGTTAAAGAAAATTTGAATGCAATTTCTGCATCGCCTGATGCCAAATACAAATTGCAAAGTGAAGAAAAAAGATTGCGTGAGTTAATCAAGAAAATTGAGGACGAGCTGAGTACAATTGAAAATAACAAAGGCTTTTTTCAACATTCGAAAAATGCCGATGCAATTTTGAAGCAATTCGATGATAAATTGAAAAAATCAACCGAACAAATTGTAAAACTCAAAAAAGAACTTCAATTGGTGGTTCAAGCTAAAATGGCAAATGCTTAATGCATTTCTAGAAATTGCCGATTATCTAACTTACTACCTTGCCGGTACAACCCGACATGGTTTACACTCCCCTTTTATCTACGATTTCGCTGATTTCGTTTTGTATCAACCTTCCGATATGAATTTCGAGATGATTGAAAATCAACGTATGGATATGATTAAGAGTCGTTCTAAATCAATACAAACATCTCTTTCAAAATATGCTGCCGAAATAACATTAGATGCCAAATACGGTCGTTTGTTACAGAGAATAGTTAAATACTATGAACCTTTGTCTATCATTGAAATTGGCAATAATACGGGGATTGAGAGCAACTATCTATTGTCAAACTCAATCATCAATCATCAAACATTGAATACCTATCAATCGTTCGAAGTTGATCATTATTTTCAAAAAGTAAGAAGAGAAACATTAGAATCATTCGCAAATAACTATAATTCTGATTTGCTTACAAATTCAACGATATTAGATAAAGATAAACTTTTTGAAATATGTGTATTGTATGGACAAAAAAGCGCTGATGATTATTGGAAATTTTACGACCAATATAAGCATAGACTGGGGACTCAATCAATGCTCATAATTACGAATATCAGAAATTCGAATGATCATTACATAAATTGGAATCAAATGACAAATTTACCAGAGGTGACTGCAAGTATTGAATTGTTTAAAATGGGGATTTTATTTTTTCGTACAGAACAAATTAAACAAAAGTTTATATTGCGATACTAATGCAACAACATTCACACAAAATTAGGGTACGTTATGCAGAATGCGACCGAATGGGTTTCGTTCATCACTCCATTTATGCATTATATTTTGAAGAAGCGAGGACTGAAATTTTAAGGGCAAAAGGCATTTCATATAAAGATCTTGAGGACGATGGTATCATCATGCCTGTAAGGAGTATGAGCTTAAATTTCCATAAAGCTGGAAAATACGATGATTTATTAACCATTGAAGTTCAAATAGTTGGACAACCAGAAATTCGCTGTAAATTTGAATATAAAACCATCAATCAACATGGTGAATTACTCAATACCGGTGAAACTGAATTGTTCTTCGTTCGAAAACATGACCTTCGTCCAATAAAACTTCCTGAAAAGTATAAACAATACATGCAGACTCGATAATGGCCCATTTCTATAAGTCAAAACATGATAAAGTTTCAAATCCTAGTGATTCTCATGAATCTATAGATTCTAAGAATCCTGTTTTGACCGATATAGAAACATCACATTCTCACCCACTTATTGAATATTTCAAAACTAAAACCTTAAAGGGACTTAATGGACATAGCATTTACGAAGTTGGAAAATACTTCTTTAGATCTATGTTCATGGAAAATCTGAATATTCGGGCTTCCAGTCTTAGTTTTAACTTTTTTACAGCTTTATTTCCTGCGTTAATCTTTTTGCTTACGCTCATTGCATATTTGCCTATTAAAGGAATTAAAACACAGTTCATCAATCAATTGGCTGTTATATTGCCAACAAAAACATATCAGGAAATTTCAAGTACAATCCTTGAAATTCTGCATAAACAAAATTCTTCTTTACTATCGTTTGGATTTATCCTGACAATCTATTTTGCATCGAATTCATTTCATTTGATGATCAATACATTTAACCGAAGGGTTGCTGTCCCTCAAAAAAAGAGCTGGCTTCACATTCGCGGGAAAGCGATATTCTTGACATTTTGGATGTGCATTCTCATCATTGCGTTTTTATTGCTTGTTACGTGGAGCTTTCAAATTGAGTCCTACATGATCAAACATCATTGGCCATTACTTTCGGTCACTGGATTTTTACTCACCGTATTTGAATACTTGCTTATTTTTGCATTGTTCTTATTTGCAATTTCAAGCATATATTATTACGCGCCTTCCAACCAGCAGCGTTGGAGATTCTTTTCAGTAGGGTCAATCTTTACAACAATATTGTCGGTGATTTCAACGTTTGGATTTAGTTTGTACGTAAATAATTTTGATAGTTACAATAAAGTATATGGTTCAATTGGGGCCATTTTGGCATTGATGGTTTTGATTTACATCAATATACTCATCATTTTAATTGGCTTCGAATTAAATGCGAGTATCGATAAAGCCGAAATTTCGAAGCAACGAAAATTGAATAAAAATTCAATTACCCAATAAAAATTTTCTCTATGATTTCTTGATTAAACGTTTCATTGATCCGTTTTAGCAACAAATCTTTCTGCAGAAACATTTCATTTTTAAGTGGTGCATTGTCGAACTTCACATATAAAGTTTTATTCAACATTTTCAACTCAGATGTATGTTTAAAAACCAAATGACCCACAATTTCTTCCCAACGGTTCACAATGTCTAATTCCGTCATTTTAGGTTGCAGTCTATATTTCTTAAACATAGCATCCAACACATTGCCAATTGGCTTCTCCCTATTTTTCTTATCGTCCATGCTCTTTTGCTAAATTACTTTTTCTGTATCCGTATAAAAAGTACAATACCAACCCAATTAAAAACCAAATTGCAAACCATGTCCAATTTTCTTGTTTCATTCCAGTGAGTAAATAGGTACAAGTAGACAGGCCCAATATAGGAATCAGTGACCATTTATAAGCGTACGTAAATATAGCCAATAAAGCAAACAAAACCCACATTATTCGGTGAGATACATGAAACATTGAGTTAAAACTAAAATTCAATAGTTCTGTAAAATATCCCTCAACCTGAAAATAAACAATCAATGCCGTTACAACGAGTATTATTGGGAAAACAAATTGAGCATTGATGTATTTTAAGTTAAAAGAAGATGCATCTTTTTCAATTCTCTTAGGCAACAGCAAGACGCCGCCACACACAAGAATAAAAGCGAAAATAGTTCCAATTGAGGTAAAGTCTAACACAAAATTCTCGTCGGTGAATATGATGGGAACACCAACTACAAATCCTGTAACAATGGTCGCAAAACTTGGCGTTTTATATTTCGGATGTATTTTAGCAAATGATTTAGGCAAAAGTCCATCGCGACTCATCGACATCCAGATTCTTGGTTGTCCCATTTGAAACACCAACAAAACGCTGGCCATTGCAATCACAGCGCTTACACTCACAATATATTCGAGCCATTTAATTCCTTTGTAGCCCAATGCAAAAGCCAATGGATCATCAACTGCCAATAAATTAAATGGCACCATTCCGGTTAAAACCAAAGAAATTAAAATATATAAAACACTACATATAATGAGAGAATAAAACATACCACGCGGCAAATCTCTTTTCGGATTTTTACTTTCCTCAGCAAGTGTACTCACGGCATCAAAACCAATATAAGTGAAGAATACAGCCGAAACACCAGTCATGATGCCTTTAAATCCGTTTGGAACAAATGGTTTATAATGATCAATATCGATGTAAAACGCTCCTACTATAATGATTGTTATAAT
>CAIRMY010000222.1 GCA_903879775.1 uncultured Bacteroidota bacterium | reverse complement strand
TGATGAAAGTGAAGTCATGATTCAAAAAAGTCTAAGAGTCACAGACTACAAACATATCATTGAACCTTTCGACATCGGAGAAGTAAGTTTTCATTCGGGATGGATTTTTCACAGAGCAGGTGCGAATATCACCAATGAAATGAGAAAAGTCATGACAATCATCTACATGGATAAGGACATGATTTTGAAAAATCCAGACAATAAAAATCAAGAAAACGACTGGAAAACTTGGTGTCCTGGAGCTAAAATTGGTGAAATTATTCAAACACCGTTAAATGAAATCATTTATTCTCAATAATATGAATATCAAATTCATTTGTACCTATTGGGGATCAGAAAATTTGTCGGCGAAGGACTTTTTACACAAAGTCCTTGCAAATGGATTTGATGGTGTTGAGATTAATTTCCCAGACAATCATCTCTTTATAAATGAATTTATTGTTGAGTTAAACATCATTCGAAATTCAATCAATCCAAATTTTATCTTCATTGCTCAGCAAGTTTTATCAAATCAAAACGAAACAGTTGACTCATACAAAGAGCGATTGCTCCATCGACTCAAGTTCTTAACAGATTTAAATCCCGATGCTATAAACTCACACACTGGAAAAGACCATTACGATTTTGATACAAATGTGAGTATCGTTTCTCTGACTGAGGAAATATCGCAAAAAACGGGTATCCCAATTTGGCATGAAATTCATCGTGGTAGATTCACATTCCATCTCAAATCTTTGATAGATTATTTAAAAGTATTTCCAAATCTAAAATTGGTTGCAGATCTATCACATTTTTGTGTGGTATCGGAGAGTGATTTAAGCGATCAACTAGAATTATTGGCCAGAATATATCCCAATATTCAACACATTCATGCACGAGTTGGATACGAACAAAGTCCTCAAATTAATCATCCATTTGCACCCGAATGGGAAAAATACTTGATTCGATACTTAAATTGGTGGACTGAAATAATCCATATTCAATCAAAAAACGAAATTGAACTGTTAACAATCACGCCGGAATTTGGACCTTTTCCATATATGAATAACGATTTTATTACAAAAAGACCGGTTGTAAATCAGTGGGAACTTAACATACAAATGAAAAATTATTTACAATCAAATTTGAGCTCATGAAATTGAAACTTTTTTTCTTGTTGATGTCGATATCTTCCCATTTGTTCGCTCAGCGATATGAAAAATTCGTCAATCCTTTCATTGGTACAGATGGAACAGGACACACATTTCCGGGTCCTTCTATGCCTTTTGGGATGGTACAACCTGGTCCAGACAATCAAGATTTTGGATGGAACCACACCAGTGGTTATCAATATCGCGATACATTTCTAATGGGATTCTCACAAACACGTTTCAGTGGAACCGGAATCAATGAAATGGGAGATATTTTAATTCTCCCCATCAATCCCTCAAAAGAAAAATTAAAAAATACTTATTTTAAAGAAACAGAATCAGCAAAGATTGGATATTACTCATTGACAAAAAAAGATGAAGTAAAAGTTGAACTCACTTGTTCAGATCGGGTGGCCTTTCATCAATATACTTTTCCTGATAACAAAGCACAGATCTTCTTGAATTTACAGCATGGCTTACGTTTTGTTTTCGAACAGAATGATCCCAAAGTTCTGGTTGTTGAAAGTTCTATAAAAATTGAAAACAACAATACAATTTCTGGATACTGTTCTACAAATAATTGGGTTCACAGAAGTTACTATTTCACAATTTCATTTGATCAACCATTTTATCATTCACAAGCTTTACAATCAAAGGCAAACGAGAAAGCACCTAAATACCTATTAGATTTCACACTGAACCAATCCAAAATTCTCAAAGTGAAAATTGCACTTTCTACAGCAGATATTGAAGGAGCAAAACGAAATATGAATTTTGAAATTGCTCATTGGAATTTTCAAAAAGTACGATTAGCAAACCAAAATAAGTGGAATTTGTATTTATCTAGAATCCAAATAACAGCACCCAAAAAGCAAAAAGAAATATTTTATACTTCATTTTACCATCTCTTATTACAACCTTCAAATATTGCCGATGTTGACGGACGCTACAGAGGCTTAAACAACATTATTCAAATTGCACCAAACAATGAATATTACTCTACCCTTTCTATTTGGGATATTTATAGAGGAGCATTTCCCTTGTTACAAATGATTGCGCCAGAAAAAATTAACGGAATCGTGCAAACATTGCTGATTCATCATAAAGCCAAAGGTTTTTTACCCATTTGGACAGCTTGGGGACAAGATAATTACTGTATGATTGGAAATCACGCCATTCCAATGATATTATCGGCATATCAGAATGGATTTACAGGATTCAATGCTCATGAAGCATTCAATGCAATGGTAGAAACAAGTACGAAGAGTCATATCAATTCAAATTGGGAATTGTATAACAATCATGGCTATTATCCTTTTGATAAACTTGATAATGAATCGGTTTCAAGAACGCTTGAGAGTGGATTTGATGATTGGTGTGTTGCGCAGATGGCAAGAAAAATTGGAAATGTTGAACATGAAATTACATTTCAAAAAAGAGCAAAATATTATCAAAACATTTTTGATTCTGTAACTTCTTTTTTTCGAGGGAAGGATTCTCATGGGAATTGGAGAACACCATTCAATCCACTATTGGCAACTTCCCCACTAAATAATCCTGGAGATTATACTGAAGCAAACGCTTGGCAATATCTTTGGACACCCGCACAATATGACATTGAAGGAATGAAGCAGTTAATGGGTGGTGAAGAAAAATTTACAGAAAAATTAAACGCATTTTTCACGACTGAATCCGAAAACCCTAATAAATATTTAGGACAAGAAGCAATGATTGGGCAATATGCCCATGGAAATGAGCCAAGCCACCATATCATTTACCTATATGCATTCACAAATCAATTTCAAACTGGTCAAAAATACATCCATGAAGTTGTTAAAAATTTTCACAACAATACTCCTAATGGCATGATTGGCAACGATGATTGTGGACAAATGAGTGCTTGGTATATTCTATCAACAATGGGTTTTTACCCTGTAAACGCTGCAAATGGAACCTTTGTATTCGGAAGTCCTCAAATAAAAAAGGCAACAATTAAATTGCCAGGTAATAAATATTTTACAATAAAATCAGAAAATTTCAACGATGAGAATATCTATCAAAAAGATCCCGAGTTAAACAAAATGAAATTGAACCGAAATTTCATCCGTTACTCAGAATTGATGCAAGGTGGTCAATTGAAATTTAATATGATGAATCAAGAATCAAACATCCCTCAAAAATAAGAAATGAAAAAATTACTATTTTTTGTCCTAATCTCCTTTGCTTACAATGTCTTATGGTCGCAAAATAACCATAAAAAAGGTGAAATCATGTATCATGTTTGTCAGAGAAGTTTCTATGATAGCAACGGCGATTTGCATGGAGATCTGAATGGACTTCGTCAAAAACTGCCTTATTTACAAGATTTAGGAATCACCTCAATTTTACTCTTTCCACTCTATCAATCAGATTGTTATCATAATTATTTCGCGAACGATTTTGAACAAATTGACGCTGAATTTGGCAGCATGCAAGAATATATAGTGTTGGTTAAAGATGTTCATCGAAGAGGGATGAAAATTTACATGGACATGGAAACGCAATATGTTACATCACAGCATATTTGGTGGAAAGACGCTGTGGGAAATCTTAACTCAAAATATAGTGATTACCTATTATTTGATGATTCTGCTCATAAATCACCGGCTACAATGGTCTTCAATTTGAGATTACTCAATGGATTTGATGGCAAAATCATCTATGTAACCACCGTGAATTTGAAAAGCAAAAAAGTACTGGAATACAACATTCAATTGTTTTCTTACTTTCTCGATCCGAACAAGGATGGGAAATTTGATGATGGAATTGATGGATTTCGATTGGACCATGCCATGGATCATTTAGATGGCAAACCTACCCTGACCAATCTTTTTGCTGAATTTTGGAAACCTTTAATTGCTTCCCTAAAACAAATTAATCCAAAAGTTAAAATCGTTGCAGAGCAAGCGGATTGGGCTGATTATGGATTTGATTATTTTGAAAAAGCGAACGTTGACCGAATGTTTGGCTTTGGATTACAAAAAGCCATTTTATCTTTCAATAAAGAAGAAATTGTTCACAACGCAGATATGATTTTATGCAAAACGCCTGCCGGGAAAGAGCAATTTGTATTTATTGAAAATCACGATATGGATCGATTTGCTTCGCTTGAAACCAATATTGAACGTCAAAAATCGGCAGCAGCAATCATGTTGCTCATTGGAGGAATTCCTTCAATTTATTATGGACAAGAAATTGGAATGCAGGGAAAGGCATTATCATTTGGAAACACAGATGGCAATGATATTGGCCGAAGAGAGGCTTTTGATTGGTACAAGAACGGAGCAGGCAATGGAATGGCATTTTGGTATCAAAACTCAGGTCCTTGGTGGAAAAATGCAAATCTAAAATCGAACGATGGTATTTCGTTGGAGGAACAAATTAAGGATCCAAAATCATTATTTCAATTCTACAAAAAAACCATTCAATTAAAACAAAGTCATCCAGCGCTTGCCGATGGAACTTATGAAAATGTACAAAATAACAATTCCAAGATTCTAAGTTTTTACAGAATTGACAAATCTCAAAAAGTACTAGTTGTATTTAATTTATCGAATGAATCTCAAGTTGTAAAATTTGATACAAAAATTCAAAATCCAATGAATTTGATTGATAAGCGCATAAAATTTGGTAAAGAACTAATGTTAAATCCATACCAATTTATGATATGGCAAGTGAAGTAATACTGAAAGCGAATTTAAGAGTTTTTCAATTGAATAAACCATTCGTAAGTTCCATTCATCACCACTTCCAAATCATCATTCACCAATTCAATTAGAATTGTTACTAATGCGCGCTTTCGTTGTGTAAGTTCTGTGATAAATAGATGACGGGTATCTTCATTTACAATGGCACGAGCGCGAACCCTTCCCAATGCTGGCTTTTTGAATTTGACTTCTGATTTTCGCAGCACTGGAATCACTTGTGATGCATACTCTGGAAACGTATTTAACATCCATTGTCCCGAAGCAAATTCTGCCAACGAAAATTGCGCAGCGGCGGCTACAGATCCTAAATGGTTGGTATACTTTTCATCATCCTGTAATTCAAATAAGAATTCGGAAGTGCTATCGGATACAGCAAGTAGTTTAGCAAATGGAATATCTTTCAGATTCATAACTTGAGAGCGAAGGTAGAAAAATTTTCGTATTTCAATCCTTTATTACACTCTATCTAATTAAAAACCACATAAAATCATCAATCCTTATAAATTGATTTTCGACAAACGATGTCAGATTGATCATTGGAAATGGTGATTGTATACAACCCACTTGAAAGATATTCTAAATTTACAAATGATTTTGATTGGAAAATCTTTGATTCTAATACCTTTCTACCAATATAGTCGCAAATAACAAATGAAAAATTGTTTGAAAATGAATCCTTAAAATCAATGCAAACATTTCCTTTACTCGGATTTGGATAAACATCAACCAAAAGCAAAGATGGTTCGACATATGTTTTAATTTCAGGCTTAGCCAATTGAGGCCTCAATGTGGTTAAACAATAACGCATTAAAGAAACTTGATGTTTTGTAAAAGAATTTTTACAAAAATTA
>CAIRMY010000221.1 GCA_903879775.1 uncultured Bacteroidota bacterium | reverse complement strand
TAATTTTATTCGATTTATTGAATCAATTTATATTGAATCGCGCGAATCATATTCCCTTTAAAATTGCACTGTCGAATTTGCCTAAATCTGATTTCAGTGCAACAATTAACTCTTTGGTCGCTGAAATAAATGAAATAGATCTCGCTATAAAATTGATACGTGATTCAATCCAATTTGAAGCTCCAAAAAAATACAAAGAACTAAATTTAAACCGAGAAGAATTAAAAAAAGTATCTGAATTAAATTTAACGCTGAATGAAAAAGGAACACTCGTTAGCATTCTAAATCTACAAATTTCAGATATAATTGAAAATACGACTGAAAGTAAATCAATCCCCATTGTTTGGGATGAGTTTAAGATCATTGATAAATCAACGAATGAAAGCCCTTCTGATTTTCCGCAGATTTTAGGTGACCTAGAAAATATATTTCAGCAAGAATTGGAATCTAATGTCTCAAAAGCTAAACACATAGAATTACAAACAGCCGTTGAACTAAATCAAATTAACGAACTCATTCAATTTCAAAATAATGCACTCAATCGCGATATGATTGAATCGCTTAATCATATTGACCAGCAATTAAATGATATCGAAATTATTAAAAAATGGAATTTGCAGGATGGTATAAATCTTAAAAACAAGAATGTGATACCAATATTGATTGGTGAAATCATCTTAAAAATCAGAGCACCCTGGTTCAATTACCTAAATAAATTTGCGATCACTAATGAACAATTAAACCTAATCTCAAAACAGCTGAATTGGTTTAATCAATTAATTGAACAAAATATTGTGTTGAATATTCAACCAGCACAAAATGAACTTATTCAAAAATATATTCGAGAAATTGAAACATCTAACCTCCAAAAATATGAATTAAAAGAGCATTTATATATTCAAACTATTTTCAATCTAATTCTTCAATTTATTGAACAAAATGATCGCATAAAAACTGAAATCACTCAAATACTAAGCAATGAATTTGTAAAAAACATTGCCAAAGTTGCCGCCATATTCCAATCAGCTTTGGAGATTCACAATGAAGTATTGTCGGTTGTAATCATTCAAAATTATGCGCGACGCTCAGAAATTGACATTGCCACTGAATCAAAAAATATCATTCAAAAAATATTTCATTCACCAATCAATGAAACATCTGAATGGACACCAAAAAATGTTTGGTTTCAAACTGAAAATAACATACCAATTGCATCTATTTTTAATGACAATGAAATTTGGAGAATCCTATTTTATGAAAAATCTGATGCAATCTACGTTCAAAATGAATCCAATGTAATAACTCCTATTTGGAAGCAATCAGAACATCTCAAAATGCTCTTGAAACATCCAGATTCAAAGAAATGGATGGTTGAATTGTCGCGAAATAAGGGTGAAGGATTTATGGACCTAGCATCGACTCTTTCAATGGATGCAATTTTCGAAGCTCATCAGGGAAAGTATAAAGCACCCAATCAAATCACTCTAAACATTCAATCTTTATTGGTTGAATTAAAAACAATACTTTCAGACAATGCAATTTTAGAATTCTATCAATTTTCAAAATTTCAAATTTT
>CAIRMY010000220.1 GCA_903879775.1 uncultured Bacteroidota bacterium | reverse complement strand
TTAAACGGAGATAGTTATTGCGCTAATCACGAAGAATCAAACGCTTGGGATAGCGATAGAGAACCAAAGCCTACGAAGAAAGTTAAAATGTATTCACCAATTTACATGAATAAAAGTGGTTATGGATATTTTATGGAAGATGGGTGGAGCAGTAGCAAAAATGATTTTGACCAAATTCCTATTAACTCAATAGTCGGCTGGCAAGAAATGGAAGTTGAGGTTGATGAGTGGCAAAAATCGATTTAGACGAAATAGAGACGACCCTTGATGATTATAAAAAACACCCAGCGGTTATGGGAACGCATTTAATAGACGCATGTAAAAAGTATCTGCCTTTTTTAGGTTGTCGCGTACTTGATCCTTTCGCCGGTATTGGTACGACTGCAAAATATTTAATTGATTATGACGTTGTCGGAATCGAACTAGAACCAGAATGGGCAAATCAGTGCCCAAAAACAATTTGTGGGGACTCTTTAAAAATCGTCCCGTTTCTTGGTAAATTTGATGCTATCGTCACCAGCCCGGCATACGGCAATAGGATGGCAGACGATTTTGAAGCAAAAGACAACTCAAAGCGCATAACCTATCGTCACACTATCGGGAGAAAACTGACTACGGGAACCACCGCAAATTTACATTTTGGCCGTAAAAATGGCGGCTATGAAAAACTTCACGAAAAAATTTGGAGCGTTTGTGTGAATGCTTTGAGTGATAACGGTATATTTGTTCTTAATTGTAAGGATTTTATTAGAAACTCAAAAATAATTGAAGTCACGTCTTGGCACAGGAATGTAATAGAAAGTTTTGGGATGCAAATAGTTGAAGAAAACAAAATACCAAGTAAAGGAATGGGGTTCGGGAAAAGTGCAGAAAAAAGGGTTGGTTATGAAAATATTATTTGTTTTAAAAAAATTTTTAAATAATTGACGGGATATTTCTGCCCCCACTGCGGGGCTATTGTTTACACGGGTTCGACCCTACTACCCACTTGCCAATTGGAACCCCATTGACTTTCATTGCTGCGGCCATAGACGGGAGTGGCCAAGTGCCGTCGTCGACTAGGAGCGGATGAGAATATTTGTCTCGGCTACTCAGTACCTTAGCCCAGGTAAGATACACCTTTTGTGCTCACCTAAAGACTTTGAGGCTGTAAGTGAGGTACTTAAGAAAATGTCTAATGAGAAAGAACTTGAAGTGGTGCTGATGCCTAGTAGTAATCAGCTTTATGATGAGATCAATAAGTGACAAACTTACTGATATTTGCTCGCGCAGCCTAAGCGGATCATCTCGTCGTTAATGTCGAGTTCATCCGTTTTTCGTATCAAATCGCCGATCCATCGGCCATATTTGTCGCGGCCTTGGCAAATCAGTTTTATTTCTGCGCCTAGACAAAGTGCCGACAATTGGCTCTTTGAGAGTTTGCCTGCTGTTGTGTCAGCCTCAGGCGCATTGATTCTGCCGAGTCTAATTCTGACTTTTGTAAACACAAAAAATCCCACATCGATCATCAAATCAACGGTATCACCATCCACGATCTTTTCGACGCGACAATTTTCGTAAAATCTAAATTTCATGATATAATTATAATCATTCTCTGTGATGAGGTCAACTATGGCAATTATTCCTTATCTGCCAGCAATTTTTGGCGCATTGGTTCAATTAGCAAGACTTCTCTATGACATGGCAAAAGAAAAATCAGGCGACTCTATTAAAGATTGCGCTCTCGCAATTGACGAAGCGCGCAAAACAGGCGACGTGTCCAAACTTACACGGCTGATTGAGCAAATGCGCAAGGGAAAACCATGCGATTGATTTTAATCTTCTTATTTTTTTTGGCTTTTTATACAAACGCAAAAGCTGAAGCGGATGTAAAAACAGACGCGCT
>CAIRMY010000219.1 GCA_903879775.1 uncultured Bacteroidota bacterium | reverse complement strand
CAACGCAGCGTTCGCCGTTGGGAATCGAGATATTTCAGGGTGAATTTAACTTGGAAATTCGGTGAACCAGATGTGTCGATATTTAGAAGAAGATCTGGAGGTCGCAGAGAACCAGGTAGCGGTGGCACCGAAATGGAAATGTAATTCTCACTGTTTTGGTGATGCCCGCGTTAGGGATTGACGCGAAAAGCCTTTTGTGAGGCACGAGCAAAAGCTTGAAGCAAAAGCCCGACCCTTGGGGAACGCCAAAAAATAAATATTTAACCTCGGACTAAAGTCCGAGGCTGCGTGAAGTCCGAGGCTGCGAGGAAATACGAAATTCACATTTAACTCCTAGCATCCATAGACTTCAGTCCTTGGATAACTGAACTTTTACTTCTCACTTTAAAACCTAAAGATCATTCTAAATTTTAGAATGATGTTACTATATTTATCTAATCAAAAAAAGTCTCATGAAGTTTATTCAAAAACTACTGATTGTATTTTCTATATTTTCATTCTCGATAAAAGATATTGATGCACAGCAGCTTGGAGCAAAAGATTGTTTTGAAGCCATCCCACTATTGAATTGGGAAACGATTACCTACGGAAGCTCCGTTGGAGAAGGCGTTTTTACTGATGAGGTAAATGGTGGCACGAGTTGCTTAAATAGCGGTGAAACAAATTCGTCATGGTTTATATTTTACACTACTACTGCCGGTTTAGTAAGATTTAATATAATTCCTGAATGTGATAATGCGGACTATGATTGGGCTGTTTTCGATATTACAGAATTGGGATGTTCAGGAATTGCAACAAACTCAGAATTGCAAGTTTCTTGCAACTTCAGTGGAAGTACTTTTCCAACATCTAGTACGGGTGCAAATGGAGGCTCGAATCCTCAAGATGAACCTCCAATTCAAGCAGAAGAAGGCAGAATTTTTGTTTTACTCGTGAATAATTTTTCAGGAGCGAATTTGTGCGGCTATTCGATCAATTTTGGAGGCAGCACAGCAGAACTAGGGAATTTTAATGAAGTGGTGGGAAATGTTAAGTATGACAACAATGACGTTTGTGGAGATGGAATTGAAATGCCTGTACATAATCAAAGAATCAATTTATTAAATGAAAACAATGAACTTATCAGTTTAGCTTATTCGAGTGAAAATGGAAGTTTCAATGCTTTTTTACCTCCGGGGCAAGGTTCTATTTCTGTTGTTATGCCAGATATTCCGGAACCATTTGAACCTTCTTGTTTTCCATCACAACAATTAACAACCTTTAATTCAGATACAGGTGGCGTTGTCGTTAATGCTGATTTTGCAATACGATCCACACAAATTTGTACTCAATACGACTTCGATTATTCAGCGCTATTTTTTAGAAGATGTTTTTCGACAACAAGTTTTGTAAAAATCGCCAATCGCGGAACAACAAATTCTCCTGTAGACTTCACATTAACATATCCATCAGATCAAGTTTATCCGCTCTCGGCTTCAATTCCATTTGAAAGTTTAGGAAACAATGTTTATTTGTTTCATGCGCCTGCAATTGAAATTTTTCAGGAAATCAACATT
>CAIRMY010000218.1 GCA_903879775.1 uncultured Bacteroidota bacterium | reverse complement strand
TCGAGCTTCGAAACAAAAGAGCCAAAAGCACCCGGCTCTGTCACTTTAGAATATTTACCATTGATAGGTTTTCTAACCCTTTCGTGGGTATCTGCACCTAAGATATAATCAACGCCATCAACATAATTTTGATTGGCCAAATCAACTTGCTGAGCAAGTCCCATATGCGTCACCAAAAACACCATTTTACACTGCTCATAATCTCTGAGCACACGAACATACTTTGCAACATTCAATGAAGGATCGGTAAATTTAATTCCTTCGGAATAAGCAGGGCTTTGACGTTTTGGGGTCAAGGGATCATTGTATCCAATAAAACCAATTTTAATACCCGCAACTTGTTTTGTCCAGTATGGAGGAAAAATCATATCTCCGGCGAAATCATCTTTGGTATCATGAAACATATTGGCACAAATTTTCGCACCACTATAACCTCCAAGATCCTTTAACATCATTTCTTTGCCATATACAACTTCCCAATTACCTGGGAGCATCAAATCGTAACCAATATCATTCATCAGTGGCACGATCGCTTTCCCTTCAGTAAGCGCAGCAACGCCACCACCTTGAAAACAATCTCCACCGTCTATCACAATGGTATTCGCCGGATTTTGAGCTTTCAGAGTGCGAATCATGGTTTTCAAACTAGCCATTCCACCGCGTTTTTTATATACCGGCTTTCCATTTTCTAGGAAAAACTCATCGTGTATATCGAGTTGTGCGTGAATATCACTTGTATGTAGGATCGTAAAATGCTGTGCTTTACCCGCCTTTACGGCCGTAGATTTTTCAATGTCAGACATTGTATTGTCGTCATTGGTTAATCCATAGGCTACTTTTGTCCCGAAGGCCAAGCCCATACCTAAGGTAGATGCTTGTTTTAAAAATGATCTTCGATCTTGTTCAGTAAGATTTTTATTACAACCACATTGGCAGTTAAAATCGTGGTATTTATTTGTCATAGGCGAATTTCTAAGTAAATTAGATATATGTTAAAATTAAAAATGATAATTGAGAATGAGGTTATAATGACTTAAATTGACTTTATTGATTTCAAATTTCGGCAAATAAACTTTCGCATCCATTGTTTTTTTCCAAACATACAGCATTTGAATGTCAAATCCTTTCAGGAACTGTTGAAATGAGTAGCGAATGTCTAAATTCAGTTGTTGATATGATGGAAATCCATATTTATTCAAAGCTGTATTTGTAATCTCCGGCAAATAAAATTGACCATAACTTAGGTCGGCACGAAGTCCTTCAAACCCCATATTTTTACTCAAAACTGCTGTAAACGCATTCACGTCTCCGTAACCTTCGTTTCTTTCTCTTGGCATAAACGTAAAAAATGGATCTCTTCCCCACTCTCGTGGCATATTATAACGTCCGTTATCAGAAATCCTGGTGTAGTTCAAAGTGAATTTCCAGTTCGTTTGATGATTCATACCTATCCTTAAACCATACACTTCTGTTCCGCTATTTTTCATTAAATAGGTTTTACTTTGATCAATATTCCCACCATTTTCTAGTGTATTTTGCTTAATGTATTGAACACCATAGATGAATTGATTTTGATTGCCGAAAGCATAGCCGCCCTCATATTGCACAAGCAAAGTATTGAAAAGTTGACTCACCCATTGATTCCAAATTTGCAGCTTTTCGACCTTACCAAAGGTATATTCCCCTCCTAAGAAAACCACTTCCGATTTGGGCAGATTGCCTGCATAATTCGACTTGCTGCCATTCACATTCACACCTTGCCCGTATATGCCTATACTTTCACCCACACCATACCACGCAATTGTGCTTCGCGGTGATATTTGAGTGATGTGACCTAAATGAAACGTCATATTTTTTGAGGGACGATAGTCAGCCAACAAACCCTGAATTAATGTCGGACGCATACGTCCATCTTGAGGATTGATAAATGGTGAACGTATATGTT
>CAIRMY010000217.1 GCA_903879775.1 uncultured Bacteroidota bacterium | reverse complement strand
GCCGCTTTTGAAAATACGAACGAAGCATTTGAATATTGGCATCAGAAATTACCACGACTTCGTTTGTTGCATTTACGAAAGCAGCAAATTATTATTGACGATTTATATCATGGTTACAATCCTCAAAGGGCAAATTTGTTACTCCGTCTCAAACTAAAATTGAATACAAATGCATGGGGACACCTCATTTATTTTGGAGGAAATAGACGCACTTTTGTAAAAACCTTCCAAACAAAACCAGAGCCCAATCAATTGCGCATTGCTGTCGAATATTTTCATAAAAATCATGTAGTTGAAAAACTGATAGAATCGGGTTCAGATTTAACTCAGAATGCATCTGAGTTTGAGAGGCTTAATGAGTTACAAAATGTTACACAAAGTACTGCCGATTTATTATTGGCCGCAAATAACAATCAATCCATTTTAAATATCAAAAGGAGTAGAGACCTTGACAGAATCAATGTAAACTACTTCCATCGTCATATTTATTTTATTGACATGGATGTCAGAGTTCCACTTTCACCAGTTTGTTTTACAATATATTGTTTGTATTTGAAAGAAAATAAAGGCTTTAAAAATTCTGACCGCTTCGACGAAAAAATAAAAAATCAGGCGATTGAAATTTATGAAAAATTGATGGGCAGAGATGATAATCAAGCTATTGAAAATTGTTTTGATCCATCTGACGACAAGCCTTTCCGTGACGCCATCTACAAAATAAAAAGTAAAATTTCGAAAGAACTCGGAGACAATGATTTTACCAAATCCTATTTGATTACTGGCAAAAATGGCGATATAAAACGCATATGCATCCCTCAAAATATGGTGACATATGATAAAGATGTATTTTGACGACGTCGTCAAAAATAACATCCCCCAAAAATACAATTTAGCTTTGTATTCATAATTATAAGAAACTATGAAAACACAACTATTTGTTTACGGCACGCTTCGCAAAGATTTTATCAATCATTTTTATTTAAAGTCTTCAATATACTTGGGTGAGGCTAAAACCCATGAGAAGTTTTTAATGCATTGTCATGGAAAAATTCCATTTGTAAGTGAGAAATATCCAATTTCTCAAATTACAGGTGAAGTCTATGAGGTTGATGAATCAACATTGTCAGCAATTGATCATTTAGAAAGCTGTTACCCAATTGATAATCATGCGAATGAGTTCAATCCGCGTAGCTGGTATATCCGCAAGGAAGTGACTGTTCATTTATTGAATGATAACCGAGAGTTGAAGGTTTGGATGTATGTGAATGAAAAAGAAAATCAACATTCAATCATATCAACTGGCAATTATTGTGATATTGAAAAATTGCCTCCTCTAAATCAAAGGATTTGGTATTTTGCATATGGCTCAAATATGGACCTGAATAGAATGTTAACGAGGGAAGCGCCTTTTACTCAAATTAAAAAGGGTCGGGTGTATGGCCAGAGGTTGGTATTTAATAAGATAGCAGATGGATATCCAGGATATGGATATGCCAATATTGTACCAGAGCATGGTTTCGATGTGATGGGGGTGTTGTATGAAGTGAATGAATCTGGTCTAATGGAATTGGATAAAAATGAAGGTGTTAGCAGCAATCATTATTTCCGCAGTCAGATTGAAGTATTACTCGATGATGGCTCTTCAATAGAAGCCGTAGTATACTTGGCTCATCCAAGTAGGGTAAAAGATGGTTTGTTCCCTACACATTCATATATGGAACATCTGTATAAAGGGTTAAATATTTTGGGGGATGAAGGGAAGGCGTATTTAGATCATGCTTATCATGAAGCTCGGGTAACCGATGATGCAAGATTTATCACAATTGCGGATATTCCTGAGCCAAATCCAGAAAAATATTTAGACCAAGCCTTGCCGGTTCTCATAAACGGTCACAAAGCTAAAATGTATTTCTATGATTGCACTTGGAGTCCAAGATTGGTTTTCTTTTGTGAACCAGAAGAAATGTTTCATTTTGAAGCCATGAATTTGAGAATGGATGACCGCGGATTCTTCGGCACCAAGTATTTTCAATTTTTGAGACGGGGTATATTGCTGTTAGGCAATGTGCGTGTGATTGTGGAGTTTGATAAATAATGACAATCACCGACATACCACTTGCAAAGTCTCTCAAAATAAAACATCTGTTCTAGCTCTCAAATTAGCAAAACTTGCAAAATTTACAAGTTTCGCTAATTGTTGGTGTTTTTCACTCCCAGCAAACCACACGATTCTCTCCACTAATTACTATAAGCCAACGGAATTGGGTTTTAAAGTGGTCAAATTCCACCACTTTAAAATTGGATTTTTTTATTTGCTCCCAGGTTTCTAAAAATTCAAGGGTATAACGGGTTCTTATCCAAGTTTCGCTAATTTAATATTTCCTACGTTCTTCAAGCAACCAATTAAATACATTCAAATGGTTGATGCCGCTGCGGTTTACCGTGAATGATTCCGTTGTAAGGATATATTTGGGATAATTGTCGCTTATCTTTTCCAATGAGCCAAATTCACGTTCTATGGTCTTTTCGTTGCCCATTTCCCATGCAACTTGATAGTATTCAATGTCTCCAGTAGGTGTCTTGCAAACAAAGTCAACTTCGCTGTTGCGACTACTTCCTGTCCAGATTTTATAACCCCTGCGCAGCAATTCTAAATAGACTACATTTTCAAGGATATGCCCCCGGTCTGTAATTCTTTCTTTTCCAATCAAAATATTCAGTAAACCTGGGTCAACGATATAATATTTTTCTTGTGTGGCAAGTTGCTTTTTGCCTTTAATATCAAATCTGTTTACTTTATAAAATACAAAACTAGCCGTTAAATATTCGAGATACTTTTCAATTGTATTGTGATGG
>CAIRMY010000216.1 GCA_903879775.1 uncultured Bacteroidota bacterium | reverse complement strand
CTTTGGAAACAACTTAAGGATTTAAAAATGTCTAATCTCGCGAAAAACAAGAAAAATATCACACTTCTTATCATTGTTGCCTCTTTAGGTTATTTCGTTGATATATATGATCTTATATTATTCAACATCATCAAAAAAGAGAGTTTAGAAGCTTTAAATATTGATTTTAGCACATACGAAACTGTTCTATTTAGATGGCAGATGGCTGGTATGTTGTTTGGTGGTGTTTTATGGGGTATTTGGGGCGATAAGAGAGGTAGGGTTTCTGTTTTATTTGGAAGTATCCTCATCTATTCAATTGCAAATATTGCAAACGCATTTGTAGAGACACTTTGGGCGTATAAAATGTGGCGATTTATTGCAGGTCTTGGACTCGCAGGAGAGTTGGGTGCGGCTATAACCTTGGTTGCAGAGTTAATGCCAATTAAAAAAAGAGGGATTGGAACAATGATCATTGTAACTTTTGGAGCATTGGGTGCCGTTGCTGCATTTATTGTTTCGAATCATGGTGATTCTATAGGTCATTTTATTTCTTCTGTCATTGGAAAACCAATTGCCAACTGGCAAGTTGCATATATTGTGGGCGGTAGTTTAGGCCTCGTTTTACTTGCCCTTAGAGCCAGTACTTTTGAAAGTAGCATGTTCGAAAACTTAAAGGAATCGGATGTAAATAGAGGTAGCTTTTTTAGCTTATTCAAGAATAAAATCATTTTCAAGAAATATATAGCATGTATTGTCATTGGATTACCAGTTTGGTTTGTGGTGGGAGTTTTGGTTGCATTGTCGCATCGATTTTTACCAGCTGAAATTGCGAAAGTAATTCCGAGTAAAGAAATGGTTTTATGGAGTTATGTAGGCCTTTCACTTGGTGATTTGTTCAGTGGCGTGATGTCTCAATTGTTTAAAAGCCGAAGAAAAGTCATTATTTTTAACCTCATTGGAATTTTAGTCATGGCTTCCATCTATCTTTTTGGCCCAATTGGAAGTGCCAATTATTATCGAGTGATTGCAGTTTTACTAGGCGGGGTTACCGGATATTGGGCGCTTTTTGTAACAAATGCAAGTGAACAATTTGGCACAAATATTAGAAGTACTGTTTCTGCAACTGTGCCAAATTTTGTGCGAGGTGGTGTTATTTTAATCACAGGTGGATTTGAATTCTTTGAGCATTATTTCCATTCAGCGAATATTTCTGCAGTAATCATCGGAATTATTTGCGTTTCTCTCGCAATATGGGGAACTTTGCATGTAGAAGAATCATTTCATAAAGATTTGAACTATTACGAAAAATAAATTACCCACTTGAATTCTAAAAACAAACTTTCGTTCATCGAAAAAATAACACTTGCCATTTTAGAAGACACCCCAAAAGGTGCCTTAAATACTCAAAGAGTCTTTGCAAGAATCCCAAAAGATGCGAGTATAGACAAAGAAGCTGTTTACAATGCTCTTTTATCTCTAACCCAGAAAAAACTCATTACACAGCCATCTAAAGGCCAATTTGCATTCATCAAACCATCGAAAACTTTAAGTGGCAAACTCATTGCCAGCAGCAGAGGTGAATATTATGTAGTTCTAGACAATCAACTCTCCTATTTTATCCCGAGTGTTTTAATTAAACAGTTGCTCCCAGAAGATATCATCCAATGCGAGTATAAAGAAAAGGGCAAGAGAATTGATATTGTACACGTTAAATTAATTGATCGAAAACCTCAAAAAGTTGTTGGTTTTTTAGATATTTTTGAAAACAACGCTTATTTGTTGACGAATCGACAAGGTTTTAAGGACATAAAAATCACAGGTGCAATTGACCCAAAACTAGATGGACAAAAGGCATTGGTTGAAGTTTATGATTTTCCTTACAATACAAAATATCCCTTAGGGAAAATCATAGAAGTCTTTGGAAAGCCAGGAGAAAACGAAACAGAAATGCACGCCATTGTTGGTGAATTTGGCTTTAAAACAATCTTCCCTAATGATGTACTGAATGAAACTGATGCAATTCCGGAGACCATAGATCCCTCAGAAATTAAAAAAAGAAGGGATTTTAGATCCATCACCACATTTACAATTGACCCAGCTGATGCAAAAGACTTTGACGATGCAATTTCATTTCAACAACTTCAAAATGGAAATTTCAAAATTGGAGTTCACATTGCCGATGTTTCCCATTACGTAAAAACGGGTAATCCTTTAGATAAAGAAGCATTTGAAAGAGGGACTTCTGTTTACCTTGTTGACAGAACCATTCCAATGCTCCCCGAAAAACTGAGCAATAACTTATGTTCTTTAAAGCCCAATGAGGATAGACTGGCCTTTTCTGTTGAATTTGAATTGAACGAAAAATATGAAATTATTCATTCTTGGATTGGTAAGACAGTTATTCATTCAAATAGAAGATTTTCATACGAAGAAGCGCAAGAAAACATTGAACAAGGGTCGGGAGATTATGCAGATGAACTCGTTTTATTAAATACAATAGCAAAGAAATTTGAGGTAGAACGTTTTGAACACGGCGCTCTAAAATTTGAATCTAAAGAACTCAGATTTAGACTTGATGAAAATAGTGTTCCTATTGAGGTCTATGAAAAAACGCGTTTCGATGCACACAAACTCATTGAAACATACATGCTTTTGGCAAATAAAGAGATTGCTACTTTTGTTTACAAGTCTAAAATACCGAATCCACCATTTATATACAGAACTCACGATAATCCGCCACAAGAGAAATTAATTGAGTTTGCTAAATTCTGTAAAATCATGGGTTACCCTATTCAAATCGAAAATGAAAAAGTGATGAGAAAATCATTTAATTCTCTTTTGGAAAGGGCGATTGACAAACCTGAATTAAATGTTTTACAACAGAGTGCAATTCGAACAATGGCAAAAGCCGTTTATACTGCCTATAAAACATCGCATTTTGGACTTGCTTTTGATTTTTACACCCATTTTACTTCACCAATAAGGCGATATCCGGATTTATTGGCACACAGAATGTTATTTCAATATTTGAATAACCAGAAAGCCGATTATTCTGAAGATGTGATTGAGTCATTTGCCAAACATTCATCTTTGATGGAGCAAAAAGCTGCCGATGCTGAACGTGCAAGTGTAAAATATAAAATGGCCGAACTCATGCAAAAACATGAAGGAGAAATTCTCGAAGCTAGAATTACAGGTATTACAGAATGGGGCATTTATGCCACTGTTTTAGATTTGCATGCTGAAGGACTGATTAAAGTCAGCGAAATTCGTTCCGATAGATTTTATTATGTTGAAGATGAAAGAAAATTAGTTGGTAAAAGAACTAAAAGAAGCTTTCATTTGGGCGACATCATCACCATTCAAGTAAAATCAGCAAATCCAATTTCCCGACAAATTGATTATAATTTATACGACTAATGACCAGAATTGAACAATTCCAAAGACAATATAATGATTTTTTAGCAAAAAATCAATTCCAAGGAAACCCTGATAACCTTTACAATCCAATGAACTACATTATGTCTATTGGTGGAAAAAGGGTTCGTCCATTATTGAGTATGATTGGAAATCAAACTTGCGGTGGCAATTTAAACTCAGGTATAGAAATTGGGCATGTAATGGAGGTTTTTCATAATTTCAGTTTAGTACACGACGATATTATGGATAACGCCGATTTACGGAGAGGGAATGAAACCGTGCATATCAAATGGAATATGCCCACTGCCATACTCTCTGGAGACAATATGTTGGTTAAAGCCTTCGAATTGCTGATTAACTATGCTGGTCCTAATAAAGATGAAATTCTGAAAGCTTTCACAAAAACAGCTGCCGAGGTATGTGAAGGACAACAAAACGATATGGATTTTGAATCACTGGAACATGTGGATATTGATTTGTACCTAAAAATGATTCAATGTAAAACTGCAGTGCTATTAGGTTGCAGCCTGAAATGCGGAGCATTATCGGCAAATTGCGATATTGAAACGAGCAATGTATTTTATGACTTTGCAATTAACATGGGAATGGCATTTCAATTAATGGATGATTACTTGGATACATTTGGAAAATCTGAATCAACGGGTAAAATTCAAGGGGGCGACATCATACAAGGCAAGAAAACCTGGTTGTTTTTAAAGTCTAAAGAAAGCGATGAAGCAAAGCACAATGAATTATTCTCGATTTCTGACGTAACAGAAAAAACTTCCAAAACAATTCAATTTTGGCAAGAAATTGGAATAGACAATGAATGCTTGCAATTAATTCAATCTTATAACTCAAAAGCCCAAATAGATTTGAAAACATTAGAATCTAGAGGATTCTCTTGTGAAATTTTACTTGAATTACTTGACTATTTGGGAAGTCGCCAACATTAAATTAGTGAATTACCATTACGGTTCCTGTTTTTTGGTAGAATTTATCATCCCATCCATCAAAGTTTAGTAACCAAGCATAAACACCATCTGGAACCTGAATACCATTGATGGTGCCATCCCACTGCTTCTTTTTATCAAAAGATTCCCATATTTTTTGCCCCCAACGATCATACACTTTCATTGAATAACCTCTCACAAAAATTGGGGATGTTCCCCAAACTTCATTTAAGCGATCATTGTTAACGGTAAATGCATCTGGAACCCAAACTTCGGGTGGTTGATAAAGATAAATCCAATTGCTCTCACTTTTTGCATTGTATTGTTTGCCAAAGCCTGACTTTTCATGTGCAATGGCCCTATACCAATATCCTCCCCAATCATAATTTAAGTTTACATCTTGATAAAACCGATTTTGCGGTGCTGAATATATTGGAGTAAATGGAATGTCTGCAAATTTGCGTTCTAAGACCCAATAATCAACTCCCGAGTCCCACGAAAGATAATCTGCCCAATTTAAATTAAAATAGTACTGTGGAGCTCCTATTGCAGTTCCACGAATGATCACATTGCAACCATTGTTGCTTGGCTTGCTAATATGCCCACATTTATCTACAACCAAAATTTTATAACAAAACGACTCTTTATCTACATTAAAGCTAGAGTCCCTCAAAAAGGTATCCTTTGTGATATAATTGGGATTGGCTGGCATTGATCCGTTTAAGGGATATTTATAAACTTCAAATTCCTTAAAATCTGGCTCTAAACTTTTTTCCCAAGTAACATCTACCCTTTTATCTTCAAATACACTGGCTGAAATGAGATGCACTGGATCTATGGAATTATTCAATTCTCTAACCGTACAAAATGCGTTCAAAGTTCTAACCTTAACATTGCAAATATTCACACCTATCATCGAATAACAATAATTATTTGTTTGCGGTGAAACTACATTGTTATCTAAAAATGTTCCAGCGCTACTTGTATATATTGTATCTATAATTTGTTTGGTGCCATTAGGATTTGTTCTTTCTAAAAGGAAATACTTAAAAAAGATTGATGGAACAGTTACTTGCGGCCAAGAAACTTTCATTTGTGCCGTTTGTCTGTCGTAACTCACGCAAATTGCATCTGGTGGTATCACAGTTGGTGGCTCTTCTACCAAAATTGAAAGAATGGCATAGGTTGTATCCGCTTTCGGGCAACCACAATCTATAACAGTTACCAATAGCTTAGCAGTATCCTTAGAATAACTCGAACATTTAGTATTCCAAAACAAGTTCAACCGAGCATGATTGATTTCGGATTTTGTAAATATCTGCGCAGTGTCATTGTTGGTCATACCTGCACGTTTTAACCAGCGATATTTCAATTTAACTGTATCAAACACATCTCGATCATATGCAATATGGACACTTGAAATTAATTGAGTTGCAGTCACCTTAATGAGCGTATCCCTCATAAATGGCTTCTTATTTAAATTCTCAAAGTCTATTTTAAACAAGGCATTGTTGCAGTTATTGCTGTTCATTGTAGGACTATAGGCTCCTTTGGTAATTGGAAATAGTCCATTTTGCCTACATCCAGCACAAACAGACTGATAAATAATTCCTTTTTTATCAAATCTACTTGTTCCACCATCTACATGCTCTTCAGCTTTTTTAGAACCAGTACTCACGCCTCCAAAATAAGTTGCAAAGGCCAAATCGTACATGTTTTTTGAAAATACCGCTATGTAAAAATCACTCCCATCGGTATTGGTTTGAAGCGCATCTTTGGTTAACGACAAATTTTTGGTGTTGCCTATATTCCTATGAATTTTTGGATTACCCGTATTGATGTCATAAAGCGCTGTATTTGTAGTTCCTCCCCATCCAGAGATAAAAATACGTTCACAACGATCAACTAAAAATGCGGAAGGGCTAATATTCGGCATGTTGCCATTTGCCCCAAAAGTTGTTTGAATCAATACTTGAGTTAAATCTTGACTATGTTTGGTGATGAATTGACCAGTATTGGGTTGGCTAAATCGGGAATTCACGATGGGCAGAGCTCCTTCGGTTTGGCCAAAAACATATGGGTTGCCAGACAAATCGGTTTGCACAAAATGAGCTTGTTCATATACATTTGTGCCGTAATATTTCCCCGAAATTATAGCGCCCGTAAATTTATCAAACCTCACCAAAAGCCCGTCTACATCGCCGAGAGGTGAATTCAACCAAACATTTGAATATTTTGACTTTAAACCAGCTGAATTTGTACCCCCTGCACAATAAATGTCATTGTTCTTCCCCAATGCCAATCCATAAAAGGCATCAAAATATTTATCATTATCCCCAACAATTTGCGACCACCTTAAATTAGACAAATCCGCTTTTAAACAAAATGTAACCGCATCTTGTTCAACTATATTTGAGTTGTGCACACCCGTGTAAGGGAAATCAGTTGAGTAGGTATTGCCACAAACGTAAACATTTTGATTATCGGTAATAATTTCCCCTCTGAATTCATCTGCATAGTTATAAATTAAAGGATAATCATCAACAGAATTTACACTTCTATCGGCGCCAACTCCATCTTGACCACTTCCACCAATGAACGAACTCGCCAAAATTTGAGTCCCTTGAGTATTTATTTTTGTTACGAAAAAATCATAAGCTCCATTGTATGTTGGGTCGTATGCAGAAGAAGATACTGGAAAATCAAAACTCTTAGTGGTTCCCATTACATATAAATTATTCAAAGAATCAACAACCATCGAATGCGGTTGCTCGTTGTTTGACCCTCCCAAATAAGTACAATATTCTAATAAATTTCCAGATGCATTAAATTTCGACAAAGCCACATCTCTATTTCCTCCATAACCCAATTCCTCAGGCTTTCCGCCTCCAAACTTCATCTGAAACGCCCCTGTTGTAACTGGTAATCCTGTCGCAAAAACAGTCCCTCCGGCATATCCATTGCCTAAATCATCATAAGTTCCCGTGCACCCAAAGTTGTCGGCCCTGGAGCCACTGTAAGTACTGAAGACTAAAATTGGATCAACAACAATTTTTTGATTCCGTTTGCCAAATTTACTCGTACTTAAATTGTATTTTATTTTGTTTTTGCTCAGTGAATACTGACAATCTATGATATTATTAGGATTATTCTTTTCGTAAACCAAAGGAATTGACTCAACCCAATTTTGAATTGT
>CAIRMY010000215.1 GCA_903879775.1 uncultured Bacteroidota bacterium | reverse complement strand
TTATAAACTTTTACAATCATTTAAAAATTCAATAAAAGTTACGCTATTTGTAAAATTTACAATATATTCGCTCTAATGGAATCGGGATTCGAGTCAAAATTTAAGGCAGCCATATCGGTAGACAATGTTGTATTTGGTTTTGACAACAACGATTTAAAGGTTCTATTAATTTATAGAGGTGCAGAACCATACAAAGAATGTTGGGCTTTGCCAGGAGATTTAATTAGCCTCGATCAAGACCTTGATGAATCGGCGGAGATTGTCCTTCAAAACCTTACGGGTTTAGACAACATTTACATGGAGCAAATTCACACTTTTGGAAGGGTTGACCGACACCCATTCGGCCGTGTATTCACAGTAGCCTATTTTGCGTTAATCAAAATTGAGGATTACAATGTAAAGCCATCATCATGGGCTGAGGAAGCAGCTTGGTTTCCAATCAATGAAGTTCCTGAATTGCCTTTTGACCACAATGAAATTTTAGAATACGCTAAAAATTTGCTAAAAAGCAAGATTCGCCGTCAACCAATTGGTTTTGAATTATTGCCAAAGTATTTCACCCTCACTGAAATTCAGAACTTGTACGAAGCGATCCTCGAAACAACGTTTGACACCCGTAACTTCAGAAAGAAACTATTGTCGATGAACATTATTATCGATAGCGGCAAAATGCAAAGCGACGTGGCTCATCGTCCTGCAAAACTCTACAAATACATTACGAAGAAATATTTACAATTGCAACAAACTGGGTTTACGTTTGATTTGTAATTGGCTTATTTGCTTATAGGTTTATAGGCTTAAAGGGAAACTTGAACTTATTTAACACCTAATCTAATCATTCTAATCTTTTTGGTTTATAGGCTTATGGGCTTATAGGTTTATGGGAAAACTTGAATGTGTTATCCTAAAAAAGGTTGTCAGAATTTTAGCTGTTTACTATAATTGGTTTACAATATTAATTTAATTCTTAGATAAGTTGACAATTTTAAGCTCATAAACCAATAAGCTTATAATCCTATAAGCAAAAAAAAAGTCCCGGATTTCTCCGGGACTTTTTTATTTAGTTTTCTCTTATCAAGTTAACAGAACCATTCACATGGTTGATTTTATCTTTTCCTTTGAATCTATATTCTAATTGATAGAAATAAGTTCCTGAAGGACAATCGGCGCCATCATTATTGACTTTACCATTCCATTGTACCTTTGAATCTTCAGAGAAGAACACTCTTTCACCCCAACGGTTAAAGATACGAATCTCAAATAAATCATGTCCTTGAATTGGCACTCTAAACTTATCGTTTTTACCATCACCAGAACCTGAAATGTTAGGCGTAAATACGTTTGCTAAGTATACAAATAAGTCTACAACAACTTCCTTACAAATTGTGTCTTCACAACCTGTTGCATTCTTAACAATTAAGCAAGCCCAATACCTACCAGAACTATCATAAGACCATTTTACACTCTTGTCGTTCGATTTTATGTTTTCAATAAACAAATTAGGCAGAGAGTTTACAATGTCATTTTGGTGACCAAATCCCCATCTCCATTCTACACCATTCACATCTTTACGAGTAAATACGAAATCTGGTTTGCCTGAAGAGTCAATATCGAAGTCTGCAATTACAGAATCAACCGTAAAGAACATATCAGCCATAACTGTAGGACAGTAAGGACGTGGACGAGAAGATTTATACTCAACCAAATGTGTTACACGGTAAACACCTGGATCTGTGAAGATTTTGGAAATCGTTTTATTACCAGTGGTTAAGGTATCAACTACAACTTTACCTAGTTTACGACTGTAATGAACAAATCTCCATTTATAGGTTGCAAACGTTGTATCTGAATTATCAACAAACGTATTGCTATCACCAGGACAAATACTAGGCTTTAATACTTTACCTCTTACAGAATCGCGAGGCAATACAGTTATAATATAGGCTTGTTGTGATGGCGTATCAGGATACACCGCTGGGCAATAACGGTTGATATTTGGAGGAATAACCAATTTATCATATTGCTCTAATTTCACATGGTATACACCAGGCTTTTTGTATGTATGCCAAACTGAATCTACGAAGTAATCAGGAGCCCATGGTTTACCATTTGGAGCTTTAAAGTACCATGTTGAATCAGGTCCACTGTACAATTCATTATCACCAAAGAACCATGTCCATACCGATTCTCTTGAAGCAGAGTCAGACATATTTGTAAATTGGATAGAATCACCTTCACAAATTGTTACATTACGTCCGGCTTTTGTGGTGTATTCGAATCTTGGACGAGGTCCAGGAATTTTCACCCAACGGCTAAATGTATCAGAACATCCGCGTTGTGTAAACAATTCATATTTAATTTGGAACCAACCATTGCGGGTATATTTATGTGCAATACGGTTTGGCAAACCTGGTTCTGATTGAACCTTACGTTTAAATTGGTTGATAATACCATCTCCCCAATCGATAGTCCACTGTTTTACGAAGTCACAAGAAATAGGTTGTGGTCCATTACAATTCTTAATTGCCCAATTACAAGGATCAAATAATTTCGATTTATCGAAGAATTCAATGATTGTATTACATGCAGGAGTAGAATCTTTCAAGCTGAATTCAACATCCAAACGAGAGATAAACACACGCTTCGTAATTGTATCCATACAACCAGTAGAGTCTCCTGCTACCAAACGGAAAGTGAAAACACCTGAGTCATTTTGGTAGTAAATTCCACCACCACCCAATTGTTTCCAAGGGTTTAAATAAGTACCTGCACCTACGGCACCATATGGAGCACCTCCAAATGGAGTCGATGAACCATCATCTTTTTTATTCCAATCCCAACGTGTAAAACGTTCTACGTTGGTATCACCTGCTGCTAGACGCGTTTGGCGACTAGGATCTCTCCAATAATCAAAGCCAGTTGGGTTACCACTTGGTCCACCCGTTTTATCTGGGTTCCATTGGAATTTTGGATCAAATGTACCAATGTTTTGAGGATCGGTTGAGAAATATCTGAAGTCAGGAGATGCTGTTAACGAGTTACCTGCATCTTGACAAACAAGAGTATCGCTAATTCTTAAATCCATTGCAAATCCAACAACAATTGGCATTGCCATAAAGTTGTTACATTTACCATTAGAAGATGTCATGTCTACACTGATGAAATGATAACCAGACCATCTAGGGTTAAATTTATAACCTTTAATCTTTTTCGTTTTCTTAGCAGCTTTATCCCAATAAGAAACTGAATCTAGAGGTTGAATGGTTGTATCTCTATAGTGTAATATAGTTGTATTGTTTGGATCTGGAATGTTGTAGAATCTGATAAATTTACCGAAACCAGTTGTATCGATACATCCATAAGCTCCAGATTTAGGATTTCCAATAACACCTTTATTGTTCCAAATCATTTTTGCAATTTGAGTATCAGCCAAAGCAAATGGGTCAAATCCACGCGCTTCTAATTTGGTTTTGATATTTTCCCAAACCGCTGATACATCGGCACCAATTGTATATTTACGAATCTCTGCAGTGAAAATAGTATCAGGACCTTTTGTTGTTTTAGTCACACCATCTGTCCACTCATTGCTACAAGGAACTTGACGCGGATTTTCAACACCCCTTGTTTGAACCATGTAATTATACAAATACTTCGGATTTTTACCTGGTACTTTCTTTTGAGCTAGGAAATAATCTTCTTGAATGTACTGTCTCCATCCTAATGAGAAATAAGGAGAAGCATTTCCAGTAAACAACTGCCAACGAATTGATTTCAAATCTTTAATTCTAGTCTTATTTTTAGGGATAGGACGTACAACTACATCATTGTATTTACAGATTTTATAATCACCCAATTTGTTTTTAGTTGGTGTCAACATTTCAAAACTCGGGTCAATCATTGGGAAACATGCGAAATTGTCGTAGTACTGAGTATCAGCACACAAAGGACGTTTTGCACTGTTACCACCTGGAGGGGCAATACCGTTACCAACAATGATACCTACAGTAATACATGAAGTTGAATCGTTACAAACATCAGTGGCATTGTATGTTTGAGAGAATCTATTTGGTGGGTTACCAGCCAATTGATATCCAGTATTCCAGAAAGGCAATGGAGGATTCAGAGGTCTACCCCCTGGAGATAAACCACTTAATGCTGTCCAGTTACCAGGAGCATTTCCACAGAAAGTATCATAGTTAATCTTAACCTCAGTGAATGTACAACCAGGTTTAAGATCACTTAAAATAAAGGTTACACCATAAGAAGGGTTATCAGAACCTAAACACTCAATCGCATCTTTCAACATACCACTTCCTACGCCACCTGCATTTGCATGAAGCATTGACAATTGTTTAATTGCTTCACTTTCACACTTCATTGGGTGACAAGTATCTTTATGCGTCAATTTTACATTGTTACATGCTGGAATTTTAGCATAATACAACTCACGGAAACGTTTGTAGTTAATGAAATAATCGAATCCCATTTTCAAAGGAGCCAAAGGCTTTCTTTTGAATGAGTCGAGAATTTTTGGTCTTTCACCTTTTGCCAAACGAATTTTCAACAAATTCATCGGCAATGTATCTTTCTTCAAATAAACAGTGAACTGGAAAGTAACACTATCAGATTTGCTTTTAATTTTAATGATATTCTTAGGTTTCAAAGAAATTGTTTGAGGACCTACTTTCAACACACCACCAACATATACTGAATCACCAGCGTTTAATTTCATGTCAACGTAGTCTTCAATATATCTTTCACTGATTCCTCTCAAACCTTTATCCCTCAAAGAAATTGTAGTTTTATTTCCAACATATTGAGGCAATTGTTGAGTAATTATGTCACCCATTGAATTAGGAACAGTAATCAAAGAATCTTGAATGATATAGAAAATACTATCTGGATAAACGTTGGTTCTCTTACACAATCCATTGCTATCAATGAAGATTGCATCTTCCATAGGAGCATTTTTGAAATCCGACAACATAATTAAATCCCAAGATCTGTAATAATGATTCGGAACAGAATCTCTTGAGAATGCACAGTTTACATTGATGTTTTTGCGCGCTTTGGTATCTGTAGTACATTTTGGAGCATAATTATCTCCGAAATCCCACAGTCTAGTTGCACAAACTCTTTCGCGCTTTAATGCGTCGAATGTTCCACCTGGAGCTTCAGTGCCTTGGTATTTAGATTTAATTCCATGTGTATTGAATGCATCGCGCAATGGTTTTTGCCAAATTTGCTTTGGCAACTTCTTTGTCATTGGATCATTCCACTGGAAATTATGTCCCAATGCAGTTGTACCCGCTTTGTAGAAAGTACTATCATCATCTGTAAAATTCCTATCGTTGTGATAGAAAGTCGATAAGTTCTTTCTAAAATGAACCGTATCCATCACATCCTTCGGACACTGGAACGTTTCATAATCGGCAACCCGCTGGAAGGCTGATTCAATTGCCGAAGAAGGACCTAAAATGATAATTGTATCAAATGCAGTTTTATCACCGCAAATGGGATGTTTGTAAGTTAATTTTATTAAGAAAGGACCTAAGCCAGTGAATGCATGTTCCGGAGACCATGTTTTGTTGTTCTGGTTTTGAGGACCTGAGTTTGGATCACCAAAGTTCCACAACAAACCAGTTGC
>CAIRMY010000214.1 GCA_903879775.1 uncultured Bacteroidota bacterium | reverse complement strand
CATTAAGAATTGACCAACAGCCATTAAAACACCACCAATGATAATTGATTTTCTGTTACCCCAGTATCTATCGGCCATATACCCACCCAATAAAGGTGTTAAATATACCAATCCAGTGTAACTACCATAAATTTCAGAAGCGTAAGCTTTATCAAAAAGCAAAGCCTTTGTCATGAATAAGATAAATAAGGCTCGCATTCCATAATAACTGAAGCGTTCCCACATTTCGGTAACAAACAATACGTATAGTCCCTTTGGGTGACCTTTTTGTTCTGTTTGAGGGTTGTTGTTTAAATCCATATTTTTCGTTTTAATATTTGGGGCTAAAATAGATAGAATTTTTGATTCAACATATGTTTGTTTAAAAAATAGCCCTGAAAATTATCTATAATGGGCTTTTTGTATTATTTTGCACCACAATGAAGGAATTAAAAGCTTCCCAAATTGCTCTAGAAACAGGCGGTATCTTCCAAGATGCTGATGATGTAATCATAGATAAGGTTTCGAAACTAGAAGAAGGTCAAATTGGCTCTCTTGGTTTTTTCGCGAATGCAAAATATGAGAAAGTTCTTTATTCATCTCAATGCTCCGCTGTATTCGTACCTGCTGATTTCACCCCTAGTCAACCTCTTACAGCAAAATTAATCAAACATCAAAATCCTTATTTTGCGTTTTGCACCATTCTAGCGAAGTACTTTGATCCAAATGAAATAAAAACCGGTATTGAATCAACTGCAGCAATTCACCATACTGCAAAAATTGGAGACCATACCTATATTGGACATCATGTGACCATTGAAGCGAACACCGTGATTGGAAACAATGTTAAAATCGAAGCTGGATCTTATATTGGAAAAGGATCTAACATAGGTGACAATTCTAAAATCTATGCAAATGTTTCGATCTATTCTGGCACTATAGTGGGCAAGAATTGTATTTTCCACTCCGGCACAGTGATAGGTAGCGATGGATTTGGATTTGCGCCAATCGAAGGTAAATATGTGAAAATTCCACAGGTTGGTATTGTAACCATTGAAGATGATGTTGAAATTGGTGCAAATTGCGCTATTGATAGAGCCACAATGGGTTCTACACTCATTAAACGTGGTACAAAACTGGATAACCTAGTTCAAATTGCGCACAACGTTGAACTTGGCTCTGATATTGTAATTGCCTCTCAAACGGGTATAGCTGGAAGCACTAAAGTTGGAGACAATAGTATTTTTGGTGGGCAAGTTGGTGTGGTGGGTCATCTTGTGATTGCACCGAATACTTCTGTTGGCGCTCAAGCTGGGATCACTCAAAGTGTACTCTCACCTGGACAAAAAATTAGTGGAACGCCTGCTACCGATGTAAATACGTATCTTCGCGGGGTGATTGGAAGTCGTAAAGTCACCGATTTAATCAAAGATATTCAACAGTTAAAAAAAGAAATAGAAATTTTAAAGAGTCAATGAGCAATTTAAATCCTAAACAAACAACATTAAACGAATCAATTAGCTTTCAAGGAGTTGGACTTCATACTGGTGCAAGTGTAACAGTTACTTTATGTCCTGCCCCTGAAAATCACGGTTATAAATTCCAAAGAACGGATTTACCCGATCAACCAATTATTGAAGCAGATTGTGACTTAGTTACGGATACAAGTAGAGGCACTACTTTAGAAAAAAATGGCGCATCTGTATCTACAATTGAACATGTTTTAGCTTCATTGGTTGGAATGGAGGTTGACAATGCATTAATTTGTGTTGACGGTCCAGAAATGCCTATTATGGATGGTAGTTCAATTGTTTTTGTAGATGGAATTAAAAAAATTGGCACAAGAGATCAAGATGCTGACCGCGAGTATTTTGAAATTCCATACAACATTCACTATTCAGATGTTGAAAATCAGGTCGAAATTATTGCGATGCCGGTGAATGAATATAGATTAACTGTTATGGTTGACTATAATTCGCCAGTTTTGGGCACGCAACATGCTTCGTTAACTCATATGAATGAATTTCAGACTGAAATAGCGCCTTGCAGAACTTTTTGCTTTTTGCATGAATTAGAATATTTGTTAAAGAACAACCTTATAAAAGGCGGTGATTTAAACAACGCCATTGTTGTTGTTGATAGAGCTGTG
>CAIRMY010000213.1 GCA_903879775.1 uncultured Bacteroidota bacterium | reverse complement strand
ACCAATAGAAATCATAGTAGAAAAAGGGGATGCTATTGTTTTTGATCCAAGGTTGATACATGCAGGTTCACCAAGAAGTGGATTGAGAAGAATTTTATGGTGGGATTATGGCATTGAAAATATTCATTCTTAATCCCAATATTGTTAAAGTTGCATCGGCAATCACCAATAGAGCACTTTACTTCAGCAGATCACCAATTCCTTTTTTGAGGGACTCTGGACACATTGGAATTTTCAAACACATTGGAATGTATGCATTCAGGCCAAGTGTATTGATGGAAATCACCAAATTAGCACCATCACCGTTGGAAAAATCTGAGATGCTTGAACAACTGCGTTGGTTAGAAAACGGTTATGCAATAGACGTGGTGGAAACCAATTGGGCAAGTCCTGCCATTGACACCCCCGAGGATTTAAAAAGGATTATAGGTTTATCGTTTATCGTTTAGCGTTTATTGTTTAAAGTAATGGTTAAATTTAAAGTTCAAAGGCATTCATAAACCTTTATAAACATCATAAACCTTTATAAACTTTTTTATTGCTTAGCGTTTATTGTTTAAAGTAATTGTTCAATTTAAAGTTCAATGTCGTTCATAAACCTTTATAAACCTCATAAACCTTTATAAACTTTTTCATTGTTTAGCGTTTATTGTTTAAAGTAATTGTTCAATTTAAAGTTCAAAGGCATTCATAAACCTTTATAAACCTCATAAACCTTTATAAACTTTTTTCTAATCTTCCAACGGATTAATTGGATTGAAAAACTCTGGGCTGGCCAAAACAAATCGATTATCCCTCATGAGATTAAGCATATTTAAAAACAAGGCTTCATCGCATATTGCGGATTGGGCATTTATCTGATATGTACCATCTCCAAAAGTGTGATATGTTTTGAAACCGTAATCTTTCACAATTTTAGCCAAACTATCTCCATAAATGTTCTGCTTCGGCTTTATGGTGACACCTTTTCCAAGAAATGTCAAAACATGGTCGCCTACATATACACCTTGGTGGGCAGATTCAATTTCATTTCTATCGAGCCATTTCCAAAGCAAATTCATCGCATCACCGCTGCTATATCCCTCAAAATCAACCACTAAATATTGCTGTGAATACCTATCATTGACCTCGAAACGAATGCTTCTATAGGATGCCATAAAATCTTGCCTGATTTTTTCAATTTCCTTGAAATCACTCCATTTCAACTTTAAAAGATAGATTTTCGGATTGAATTCATATGATTCATTGATCACAAATTGCGTGTATTTTCTTGGATAAAGCGTTTGAATACTTTGTTTAATTAATGCCACCATATACTGTGACTGATAGATATTTTGACTAAAATTAGAAATGGTATTTGAATATCCACGCCAATTAAAAATCAATGAATCAATACCCGTTGGCAACCAAATATGCACCCATTGTCCTTTGAAGCGATAATGGCATTCGGTTTGGATTCCTTTTCTCACAGCAATGACTTTCACCGCAGAATCAACTGGTTGATTTTCGGCTGTAATTTGAAATTCTACTTCCCGAGAATATGAAATCATGTTGCGAGGACTTGTAAAAAACCAATCCCCAACCCTCTTAAATGTGTCGTTTTGAGAAATCATTTTCCCGTATGAATGAATTTGATTGTTTTCGGTTTTCAACCGATAAAATGCATCTTGGTTCGACTTAAAATCGTATGTCTCTGCAATGATTAAATCATCGTAACGATTGAATTTAGAAACCACTGTTTTTGAAATACAATCCGCACACAGCCCTAAATAATGAAAATTGAGTGGCAATTTCTCCTTCTGGTTAAACGCAAACGTTAATTCCAAATCTTCGTATTGAAATGGCATTGCAATGCTGTTAGGATTGAAATTTTGAACTGGAATAAAACTAAAAATGATTCTTGCCGTGTCACGAGGTTTTAAAACCGTTGGCATTTGAATGGTTTTAAATTGAAATAACCAGGGATTGTTATTGTGTTTCAACGTGTACTGAGTTAAATCAATTGCATTACGGCCTTTATTGATCATAATAAACGTATCGTAAACGGTATTGTTTAAAGTCACGTCTACCCGTTTAATTTTATGCGAAATATAATTCAATAGGTAAAGATTGTTCAACACCGATGAAGACAATGGCAAAGGAGGCTCACCCAGTATCTTCTCTTTGTAAAACACCCATTTTTGTCCCTCAAGAACATAATAAGTTAATTTGCTCGAAACTTGGTTATCGGTAATCACATACCGTAAAATTTTGTTCGGCTCGGCATCGAATTGTAAATTAGGATATTCGCTTAAAAGCGTATCGAAGACAAATTGTTTTGAAATAGAATCGTAAAAAAAGTAGAGCGAATGCTGGTGCGGAACTCCTGAAACCGATCTTCCTTTTTGGAGCAGAACAGAAAACCCATGCCTTTTTGACTTCCCAATTTTAAGATTCAATTTGGTAAACATTTCAGGTTTTGCATTGACAAGAAAACCCTCATATTTAAGCTCCTTAAAATCTTGATTTTGCGTCTGCAACTTTGCGAATTTTGCAAATTTTAGAGGGACAATTTTTTGCATAAACTGCAATTCTAGTCCGGAATAGACTTTCACCGTTTCTAGATGCACTTCCTTTAAAGGCCCATCGTAATAATATGGAGTACTTGGTTGAAAATTAAGTTCAAAATAAAAAGGGGCATTTATTTTTCCCAAATAGGCTGGATTTTCGAGCGACAAATTGAATTTCTGTGGCTGAAATTTTGTCCCATCCAAATGATAATATCGATCAAATATCCCTTCCGAGGTTCCAATCAAATGATTGGCACATAGGTAAACAGCTTTTTCAGGATTTAACCGAAACAAACGCTTGGGAAACATTTTATGATTTTTAACACTGTCTGGATCTTCCACTAAAACTTGATAAACAGGCAATTCAATTGGTTGGTTGATGGAATGTTTAAACTGAATGAAAATTACATATAAATTGTCATTTAACTTGATGTGCGCGGGTTGATTGATGCCGGGATGAGAGAGGCCTGCAGTGTTTCCATTTTCCCAAAATTCTTGATTGTTCGAAGGCGTATGATTTTTAAGAAATTGAAGCCTCAATCTTTTTTCAGGAATTTGAGGCCTATCATCCATATCCATTGGGTGGTTATTATGATAATCACTTACCGGATATTCCAATTTTTGAGCAAACTCATTTGTTAATGTTAATTTTAAATGAGGGATATTTTCTGAGTGGTTTTGATCAACAATTTCAACCACAAAGGCTTGAAGGTAATCATAGCCACAGCGTTGGGCGCTCAATGAGTTGAGTGTGAGGAGTAAAATATATAAACTTAAACGTTTAAGAAACAACATAGACACTAAATACCATTAAAGAGGCGAAGGTAAATGATTCTTGAAAATGATTCTGTAAACCCAGCGGTTTTATTAACCTACCGGTTTAAATCCTTCAAAAGCATTTTTGCAATTGTTGCAATAGTGCATGCTTCGACATAGGGTTGGACCAAAAGGGGTGCTCATTGTTGTATTTCTTGAATCGCACAACGGACAAGGGGTATCGCTTAATACATCTAGTTCAAAGTATCCATCGTGTTTTGGTGGCGGTGCCAATCCATGTTTTTTAAGGGCAGCCAAACCTTTATCAGAAATCATGTTAGAATTCCATTGAACATCGAAGGAAGTATGCACTTTTACATCGGTATAACCTTCTTCAATGAGTTTATCATGAACCATGGTTTCCATAATTCTCAGGGCAGGACAACCAGAAAATGTTGGGGTAAGCTTGATATGAGCCTGCCCCTCTGTTTCTGATATAATTCCTGTAACAATTCCTAAGTCCACAATAGACAAGGTAGGGATCTCCGGATCCATGACCGTTTCAAGAATTGCTTTTATTTTGTTTTCCATTTACTTTGAATTATTTAATGTTTAGGGTTTAAAGTTTAATGTTACATTGCTAAACCCTAAACGTTAAACCCTAAACGTTAAACTCAGTTTATTACCAGTCTGCACCCGGATCAATTGCAAACACTTCTGTCATTTCATCGAGCAAAGGCTGCAAATATTCTGTATGTTGGCCTTTTCTGCCGCCAAATTCAGGAATTGTAGTTGTAGCATCTGGAACTGAATATCCAAACGATTCTAACAAAGGAACCACTTTATTCAACCATTTTTCACGAAGAACGAATTCTCCATCAAAAATTCCAGCTTCTTGTAATTCAGCTTCAAAATCAGAAGGCTCGAACATTCCCAAAGCCAATGCAAATGTTTCGTTGATAGCATTTTGAATGCGCATTTTAGATTCATCAGAACCTTCCGCCAATTGTTTCATCCAAACATCAGCGTGCATGGTATGATACTTGATTTCGCCTTTGAACTTTTTAGCAACCATTTGAAGTGGTTCTACCACAGTGGTTGCCAACATTTCAAAACGAATTGCATCAGCGTGATCGTAAAAGAAGTGACGCACCAATGAAAAATCGTACTCTCCTATTGGCAATTCTACCAATTTAGAACAATGAAATTGGTTGGCATTTCTTGTAAACGCAACTGTATCTGGATCGCTTTCGCCTAATTGATTCAAAATCTCATAAATGGCAAGTGATTGTCCAACTTTATCTTGAGCCATACTCGAAAAAGCAATATCTTCTTCTAAAATAGGTCCCAAGCCTGTCCATTCGCTATTTCTATGACCTAAAATCAACAAATCATCGGCCATTTTATAAAGCAAGTCTTTTAATCCTTGCACATGTTTATCAGTAAATTCCATTTTGTAAGTTAATTAGATTTTTGACGTTCTTTAAATGCATTGATACGATCCATCACTTTATAAGCATCTGGTTCGCGATAAAGTTTGCTTGAAGTTGTTTCGAAGATATCGGCATCATCATAATCAGTTGCAGCAATATCAGCGGTTTTCACAACCCAAAGATTGACACATTGACCGCGGCGAGAATATTGTTCTTTCGCAAAAACAAGGGCTAAATCGGCCGAAGGAGCATGCACGCTACCAGCGTGAATGTGGTGAGTGCCACGTTTTTTCTGTTCGAACACTTCATAGGTTTGAAAATGTTCTTTCTCATGTAAAACACCTTCTTGGGTATTTTCGTCAATATTTGAGCGTGTAACGCGGGGGTCTAGACTTACGATTTTCATACTTTTGAGGGATGTTGGATTATGCCAAAGGATTTACATATTTCTCTTCTGGTTTCATCAAAGCCTTACGAACCCAACGACCATTTTCTTCTGCTTTTCTACGAACAGCCAAACGTTCTTTGTTGCAAGGACCATTTCCATTGATTACTTGTTTGAAAACTTCCCAATTTGGCTCAGTGTATTCCCAACGTCCGGTTTCCTCATTTTTATGAAGGTTTGGATCAGGAAGTGTTAATCCTAAATCCCATATCTTAGGAACATACATATCTAAGAACATATTACGCATATCGTCGTTAGAACCCATTTTAACTTTCCAACGCATTAACGTTTCAGTATGAATCGATTCTTTATCTGAAGGACCGAAGAAATGCATGATTGGTTCCCACCAACGATTGAGGGCATCTTGCACCATTGCACGTTGAACAGGAGTTCCTGTAGCTAAGAATACCACATTGTCGTGACCATATTTCAAATGGAAAGATTCTTCAGCACAAATACGCTCAAGAGCACGGCAATAAGGACCATAACTACCTTTACTGTTTGCCAATTGATTCACAATTGCACCTGCATCAATGAGCCAAGCGATGACAGCACTATCGGCCCAAGTTTTAGCTGGGTAATTAAATACATTGCTATATTTACTTTTACCGTTGATTAGGTCGTTTGTCATTTGTTCACGGCTTTTCCCTAAGGTTTCAGCTGCTGAATAAAGTAATTGACCATGTCCAATTTCGTCTTGAACTTTAGCCATTAAAGCTAATTTTCTACGAAAGCCTGGTGCACGGGTGATCCAAGTACCTTCAGGAAGGGCACCAATAATTTCAGAGTGGGCATGTTGTTCCATCATACGGATGAGCTGTTTTTTATATTCAGCTGGCATCCAGTCTTGAGGTTCAATTTTGTCACCAGCGGCAATTCGAGCTTCGAATGCTGCCAATTTGATAGGATCTTCATTAACAGTTAATGAGTTAACTGGTTTTCCATCATTTTCGATATAACCGTTTCCGTACATAGTATGAATTTATTGTTTAGAGTTTAGAGTTTAGAGTTTAGGGTTTAGGGTTTAGGCTTGTGAGTTTAATAATCCGTTTAAAATGAAGTCAGAAAGTTTATTTGATACATCTTTGGGAGATAATTGTCCGTTGGGTTTATACCATTCAATGGTTGAATTTAACGACGAAAGAATGGTGATGACAACAAATTTTTCATCTACATCGGTGAATGTCCCTTCTTTTTCTCCGAGGTATAAAATATCGCGAAACTCTTTTTCATAAAGGTCTCTTCTTCGAACGAATTCATTCAGTGCATTTTCACCAAGATTTCTCCATTCATGGATGAATACATAACTGGCGTTCAAATCTTGCGTTAAAATGCGAATATGACTTTCAATGGCCATTTTCAACTTCTCTTTGGCATTAAAGTAGATATCGTTGATTTCTAGGATACCACTTTCAAATTGATTTGCCAAAGAAGCACAGATGGTCTCAAGAATTTCCTCTTTCGAGGAAATATGATTGTATAGAGACGAGGCTTCAATATTGAGTGAGTTCGCGATGTCGCGCACTGTTGTGCTCGCATAACCCTTAGTTCTCATGAGGGCACTGGCTTGCTGCAATATTTGAATTTTCCTTGGCGACATTCGACTAACTAACGCTTGTTAGTTATGCAAATATAGAAAGAAAAAAGATAAAAGCAAGAGATTTATTCATGCACAAATAAATCACCCTAAGGAAGTTAAATAAAAAAGTGGATTAATTAGACAAACTGTAAAAAAGAGAATCGTTTAAAAACGACAATTTAAGTATTGGAGCATTCTTCACCTGATGAAACTGTTCCATCGAAATAAGAACATCGTTCTTTCCATTTGAATCAATATAGTAAAACGTACAATATTCATTGTCCTGTACAAATTCAACAACGAGTGCCTCATATTGGAACGTCATCAATTTGCGCACATCCGCTGTAAATTTCAAGATTAAAATGGTTCTTAGGAATATAAAATTAATTGCAAAAAGGAATAAAAACATGGCTAGAAGGAAATAAGATTTACCGGTAGAAGCCTGAAATTGAATGTCCAATTCAAAACGCGCCACAAAATACATT
>CAIRMY010000212.1 GCA_903879775.1 uncultured Bacteroidota bacterium | reverse complement strand
CGGTTAAAGAAATCGAAAAAACCACGAATCACGACGTAAAAGCGGTTGAATATTTTGTTAAGTCGAAGCTAGAAGACTTAGGTTTAAATTATTACAAAGAGTGGGTGCATTTTGGTTTAACGTCACAAGACATCAACAACACATCTATTCCTTGGAGCATGAAAAATGCCATTGAAAAAGAAGTATTGCCTAAGTTAATTTCTATTGTTGATATATTAAAAACGCAGGCTAAATCTTGGGAAAAACAACCAATGTTGGCAAAAACACACGGTCAGCCAGCCTCTCCTACAACTCTAGGGAAAGAATGGTGGGTGTTTGTGAGCCGATTAGAATCGCAGATCGAATCCCTCAAAACCATCCCCTACACCGCTAAGTTCGGCGGGGCAACAGGTAATTTCAATGCGCATCAAGTGGCATACCCTGAGATTAATTGGATAGAATTTGCGAACAATTTCGTAAATGAGCAACTTGGATTAACGCGTGTTCAATTCACCACACAAATTGAACCATACGATTTTATGGCGGCACATTTAGATAACTGGAAACGCATTAATAACATTTTAATTGATTTTTCGAGGGATGTATGGACCTATATTTCAATGGATTATTTTAAGCAAAAAATCAAAGAAGGGGAAGTTGGTTCAAGCGCTATGCCACATAAGGTAAATCCTATTGATTTTGAAAATGCCGAAGGAAATCTTGGAATTGCAAATGCATTGGTTGAGCATTTGGCCAGCAAATTACCCATTAGCCGCTTGCAAAGAGATTTAACAGATAGCACTGTATTGAGAAATTTGGGTGTTCCGTTTGGCCATATCCTGATTGCTTTAAACAGTCTTGATAGAGGTTTAGGGAAACTTATTTTAAATGTAACAGCAATTGATGCAGATTTAGAGAACAATTGGGCCGTTGTAGCAGAGGCAATTCAAACAATTTTGCGCCGTGAACGTTACCCTAATCCATACGAAGCCCTAAAAGAATTAACAAGAAGTAATGAAAAAATGACCCGTGAAAAAATTCACAATTTCATTGATTCACTAGACATTACCAATGAAATCAAAAATGAACTTAAACAAATTTCACCTCAAACGTATACTGGTGTTTCTGCTGAATTTTGTTAAATCTCCCCGATTTATCAAATTCACTAAAATAACTGGGATTGTAACCAGTGTGATTGTCGTGCTCTTTTTTGTAGCATGGTTTAGTTTAAGAACTTATTTTTTAAATACTGCTTACAACAAAGCACAGGCTTCTTTTGCAAAGAAAGGTTATACCTTTAAATGCAAGGACAAAGGTTTTGAAGGGATTTTCGGTGTACATTTTACAGATATTTATTTGAATATCAATCATAACAGCGATTCTACAAATTTGCTCGATTATCCATTATTTACAGCCAAAGAAATTTCTGTATCCATCAGCATTTGGAGATCAATTTGGCATGGTCCAAGCTTAGGAAATTTCAAAGCCGTTCAAATGAATGTAAATCTTGTAGATTCTGCAAATATTTCAAATTATAAAGCGCTTTTAAAATCTGATAAACCTTCGAAAAACGAAAAGAAAAAAGATGATTTGGCGAATTCTATCTTCAAGAAAGTAAAATCTATCATTTCGAAAGCTCCAGCTTGGGTTGATCTTGAACAAATTAATTTACACTATCAAGATTCTGCGCGCCATATCTCTGTATCTATTCCGCAGTGTAGTTATGTGCACCAAGATATTAAAGGTGAAATTAAATTCACCACCGAAAATCCTTATTTATCAGAACTATTGTTCAAACTAGGCACATCTATCCCTCTGAAAAATTCAAAAGGATTTGCATTTGAGGGGAAATTAGATCGAGATGATTTAACGGGTGAAATCAGCATTGTTGGGGCTAAAAATCAAAAATTTGTAGAAATACCCTTTATCATTGGAGGATTGGGATTCAAAAAAGCACATTTCGTATTGAATAGTTTAGACCAAACGAGGAAAGGAATTGAATTTGACGCT
>CAIRMY010000211.1 GCA_903879775.1 uncultured Bacteroidota bacterium | reverse complement strand
TGAGCAAGGGCGACATTGATGCTGCAATTAGCTCATGTGATGTTCAAAAAGGTTCTTTAGCGAATGTAGTAAAAAGTGGATTGTTACGATACAAAATGGTGATCAAAAACGACCAATTAACGCGTGATGAAAAGAAATCTGCAATTGAAAAAGAATTAGAAGAGGCAACAGGTTTAGAATTACCTATGATGTCTAAAAATCTTGTAATTGTTTCTACCATGGTCTCTATTGGTACATTGGTTGGTTTGATTGGAACGGTTTTGGGTATGATCAAGGCGTTTGCTGCGTTAGCAAATGCAGGAGCACCTGATACAGCTGCATTGGCAACGGGTATTTCTGAAGCACTTGTAAATACTGCATTTGGTATCATTGGTTCAACATTAGCAATTATTAGTTACAACTATTTCTCTAATAGAATTGATACAATGACTCACTCAATGGATGAGGCTAGCTATTCTATTATTTCAAATTTCCAATCAAATCACGCTTAATTCATTTACTTTTTAAACTGAATGCGTATAAACACAAATAAAACGTTATGCCAAAAGTAAAAATGCCTCGATCAACGCCTGCATTGGATATGACTCCAATGGTGGATTTGGCGTTTCTATTGGTTACGTTTTTCATGTTAACTTCAAGTTTTAGAGCACCTGAACCGGTGCTTGTAGATCCTCCGACATCAACAACAGACGTTTTAATACCAAAACAGGTATTTTTAGCTACAATTGATGAAAAGGGTAGAGTGTTTATTGATATTACCAATAACAATGTAAAAATTAAGGTTTTGAAAAAGTTATTGAAATCACGTAAACTTTCTGCAATGTCGGAAGAGGATTTAAAAAAGTTCGCTGGTGTTGGTCCTATTGGAATAAGCGTTAAAGAATTAGCTACGTTTATGGAAATGGAATCAAATGAGAGAACTGCATATTCTGAATCTGCAAAAGGAATTCCTTATGATACAGCTGAAAGTAAAATTGGTCAATGCGAACTTTATGAGTGGGCATTAGAAACAAGACTTGAAGCACATAATGATTACAAAGAGCGCGAAGAAGAAGCGAAGTTGAAAAATATGGAATTCGATAAATCAAACTATATCCAATTTGCAATCAAAGCAGATGGTAAAGCTCCATACAAAGTTGTACAAAGCATTATCAACGTTTTAAGAGAAGCAAAGGTAAAGAATTTTCAAATGATCACAGGGCTTGAAAGTAGTCCTACTAAATAAGAAAGGGAAGAAAACATGGCAGAATTAAGCTCCGGTGGCGATGGTGGTAAAGGCGGTAAAAAACGGGCAAAGAAACAGAGTACGCGTGTTGACATGACACCTCTGGTAGATTTGGCATTTTTATTGTTGACCTTCTTCGTTTTAACATCAACGTTTTCAAAACCAAAAGTTTTGAGAATGATTTTCCCTGAGAAATTAAAAGATCCTATTAATCAAAAAGCCCCAGAAGTAAAAAATGGTTTAACCATTCTTTTGGTTGAAAATAATAGAATTTTCTATTATAATGGTGCTTTAGATAAAACGACAGTTCTTTTAGAAACAGATTATACAAAAGATGGCATACGCAAAGTGCTTATTGAACGAAATGCAGCGATGATCAAACAATTGTTTGAATATCAAAAAGAACTTGAGAAAATTCCGACAGCAGATACTGCCGGTAAAAATAAAGTTCTGGCAAAAGTTAAAGAAGCTCAACGTAAATCAACTTTAAACGTAATTGTAAAAACAGACGATAAAGCCTCATACCGAAATATGATTGACATGATGGATGAATTATTAATCACCCAGGTGGCTAAATATTACCCAGTTGATGAAGGATTTATGGCGTTAGAGAAAACACTTGTTCAATCAAAAATTAAATCTTAAGAACTATGGAAAATAATTTATTTGCAAAATTTGCCAATAACTGGGAAAGTCCAGAGTCTCCGTCGCGTTTAGATTTAGTTTTTAATGATCGATTGAAAGACTATGGTGCTTACCAAATTCGTAAGGGCTATAGAGACAGGGTTATTCTTGCTACAATTATTGCTGTTGGTTTGTCTTTGTTATTCTCGCTTACTCCTAAAATTTTAGATAGTATTGCTGGCGCAAAAAAAACAGGCAAGAAAGTAGTCTTTGTTGTTGAAAATATTGATGACATTAAAGACCCTGAAGAAGAAAAAGAAAAGCCAAAAGAACCACCTAAAATGGAAGAACCAAAGCTAGATCAACAAGCTTATGTGACTCCAAGGGTGAATCCAAATACCGAAGAGGAAGCAGATCCTCCTCCGCCAGCAGATATCGATAATCCAAGTGATAAAACAGTGAAAGGTTTAAAAGATCCAACATTGCCAGATCTTGGAGATAATGATGGTCCAACTGGAGGTGGCGGTGGCGACAAAGAACCCGCAAGTACGGTTCAAGTTAAAGCCATCTTTGTAGGGGGTGAGGCTAAATTCCGTGAATACGTAGCCAATAACTTCCAATATCCGGTTCGTTGCCAAGATGAAGGCATTAATGGAAGGGTAGTGTTGCGTTTCGTTGTAGATGAAACGGGTAAAATCTCTCGCGTAAAAGCAATCGAAGAAACCAAAGCTTGTCCAGAATTTACAGCTGAAGCCATTCGAGTTCTCGAAAAATCTCCACGCTGGATTCCAGGTCAAAACAATGGTAAATTCATTAAGTCTTGGCGAGAAATTCCAATTCAACTCTCAGTAGAAAATTAAATGATTCTTATAAAAGGGTGGCTTGCCACCCTTTTTTTATGTAACATTGTACTTGAATGAGTCAAGAGGCCATTGTTTATATAGAAAATTTACGCATACAGTCAGAAAAGCAAACTCTGCTATTTCTTCCTCATTTTGAATGTAATGCCTCTGAAATTCACGCCTTAATTGGTGAAAGTGGTAGCGGCAAATCGCTTACGCTACTCACAATTATTGGTTTGTTGCCTAAAAACCTTAAAGCAACAGGTACCGTTATACTTAAAACCCCGACTCAGAATCTTGACCTTTTGTCCCTCAAAAATGATGATTTTCGAAAATTAAGAGGGAAGTATATTGGCATGGTTTTCCAAGAACCAATGTCGGCACTTAATCCGCAAATGACATGTGGAAAGCAATTAGTCGAGGCTTTTTTAGTGCATCAACACAATAGAGATTTAGCCGTGAATGTCATTTCTGAAAAACTCAGCAAAGTTGGACTTGGAAGTATGATAGACAGGGTGCTAGAATCGTTTCCACATCAATTGAGTGGTGGCCAAAGACAAAGGGTCATGATTGCCATGGCATCACTCCACAATCCTTTAGTATTGTTGGCCGACGAACCCACAACTGCCTTAGATTCGTTTTCCAGGAAAGATGTGATGAACGATTTTACCCAAATTGCAAAAGAAATGGGTAGTGCGCTCATTTGGGTGAGTCATGAACTCGATTTGGTTGCCAATTATGCAAATCAGATCACCGTTCTTAAGAAAGGAGAATTTATAGAACAAGGTTCAGTAAATGAGGTAATGCATCATCCGAAACATGAATATGTAAAGCAATTGATTGATGCTGTGCCTCAACCCAAAAACAAAGTTGAAATTCCAATCAATCCTGTATTAGAAGTAAAAAACGTCTTCAAAATATATGGAAAAGGGAAAAATCAGGTCAATGCTCTTTCAAACTATTCTGTAAGTTTATCGCCAGGTGAAACATTGGCGGTTATAGGGACATCAGGTTCTGGAAAATCAACCTTGGCAAAACTATTGGTGGCCCTTGAGCAAAAAACCAGTGGTCAAATCTTGCTTTTTGGCAAAGAATTGCCCTCGAAAACGCCAACTGGAATTCAAATGGTCTTTCAAGATCCATTTGCATCCCTCAATCGAAATCAAACAGCTTTTGAAGCCGTTTCAGAAATATTATTGCTAAAGAGTCCATCTAAAACAGTTCAAGAAAGAGAAAAATTGGCTTTTTCAATTTTGAGGGACGTTGGGTTCGATGATCGGTTGATTAACGCTTATCCTGATCAAATGAGTGGGGGACAGCGCCAAAGACTTTGTATTGCGAAGGCATTGTGCACCAATCCTGAAGTGCTCATTTTAGATGAAGCTGTTGCCGCCTTGGACCCATTGATTCAAAAGCAAATTTTGAAATTGTTGAAGGACATTCAATTGCAAAGGAATTTGGTATTCATCTTTATTACGCATAATTTAGATGTGGCAAAATCATTGGCCGATAAATGGTGTTATTTGGATGGGGGCGTTGAGATGGATATTCCGAAAGAGTGGAAGGTATTAGAAAGTTTATAAAGGTTTATGAGGTTTATAAGGGTTTATGAGGTTTATGGAAACTGTAAAAACTAAGAATATGAGACAAATTATATTGACAATCGTTTTTTTGTTCGTTTGCATACAATTAAATGCCCAGTTAAAATTATCGGGAAGAAAAAAGAATACACAGAATGATTCCACATCAATTGTTCAAGTGAAAGCAATCTTTGTTGGGGGAGAATCTAGGTTTCGTGAATTTGTGTATGAAAACTTCGAATACCCAATGCGATGTTACGAAGGTGGAATAAATGGAAGGGTTGTGCTGCGATTTATGGTTGATGAATCTGGCAAAATTTCAAATGTAAAAGCAATTGAAGAAACAAATGGATGCCCAGAATTTACAGCTGAAGCCATTCGGGTGATGGAAAAATCGCCTCGCTGGATTCCTGGCCAAAACAATGGTAAATTCGTGAAATCTTATAGGGAAATACCCATAACCGTTTCTTTAAGCGATATTGATCCAGAATCAATTAGAGAAGTTACTGATTCAATGGTAAAAGCTTCAACAAAGCAGGAAAATACCAACAGTCCTCAAAATGCTTCTGACGCCTTTTTTCCGGGCGGGAATGCGCAATTTGGAAGGTATGTTATGGATCGGATCGTTTTTCCAATTCGCTGTAAGTTGGCTAAAATTAATGGAAGGGTCATGGCTAGATTTATCGTAAACGTAGATGGTTCCGTTTCGAATGTTGAAATATTGGAACACAATTATTTGTGTCCTGAGTTTTCAAAGGAAGCAATTAGAGTCATCATGCAATCTCCAAAGTGGACACCAGCAACCATTGATGGCAAACCCGTAAAATGTTACCAGACAATTCCAATTAAATTCGTTGTAGAAGAAGAATAATTACGTTCATTCCAATTAAATATACACTTACAAGAGTGTGGAAATTGGATTCTGTATTGACAGCTCAATAAACTTAATTTTGAGTATGAAAATTTTTGCAGTTATCGCATTGTTTGCTTGCTCAGGAAGTGCCATGGCACAAGTTGCTGATAAGCCTACTCAAAATCAAACTGATACACTTGGTTTGACCTTTTTGCATACCGTTAAAAAGGGAGAAACATTGTATAAAATCGCAAAAATGTACAAGATGACCGTTCCTCAACTTACGGCTTTAAATCCAGAAGTGAAGGTATTGTCGCCAGGTATAAATATTCATGTTGTGCGTAAGTCTGTAAAGCCTGCGAGCTCTCCGAATGCAATTACGGTTCCAACTCAAAATTTAGATGTACATGTGGTTGAGAAAGGTGAAACGCTTTATAGTATTGCCAAGAAATATAACACTTCAGTGGATATTCTGAGAAAAATTAATAATTTCGGTGATGCTAATTTAAGTTTAGGACAATCAATTCAAGTTCCAGTGGTGAATCCTTTAAAAGGGGTTAAAACACCAGCACCCGCTCCTGTGAAACCAAAAGTAGAAACGCCAAACGAAAAGGAGCCGGTAAATGTCCCTCAAAAAAATGAAGGTATGAATGATGTAAATATGCCCAAAGCTCTAGAAGTTACAACTACGCCGGAAAAGAAAGCGCCAAAAGAAGTAGCCGTTAAGAGCGATCAAAATAAAGGCCGCGACCAAGGTGGAATGCCAGAGAAATTGGTTAAACCCAATGTTGAAATAGGGCTGAAGGAAAATGAAAGAAAGGGAGTATTGACCTTGGCATCCGATCAATATGGAACTGAAGGAAATGAAGATAGGGCATGGGTTTATTTCAATGATGCTTCAGAAAATGAGGTTGTTGCAGTGATCAATACAAAAAACAATAAGTTTGTTTGGTGTGTTGTAAAAGGCAAAAATAAAAATACAAGCTCGGCGGTTTCAGTTTCGAAATTTGTGGCAGACAAATTAGGAATCTTCGACGAAAAAACCGTTGTTCGTGTGAAGTATGCTGTTGCAAAATAACCGCTTATTAGAAATTCGGAACGCGGCCTTTACATCATTGGTTGTCATTTATTTGGCGGCAATTCACGTTTCTCCAAGCATCGCTTCAATTGCTTCAATTTTACTGATTGTAAACGCTTTTTGGCATTATTTTGAAGTAAATAAATCCAAACAAATAATCATCATACAGGCACTTTTTATCGGTGACTTTTTGATTTCTATAGGAATTTCAATTTTTCATGGGTGTCAATTGGGCGATTTGATGCCCAAAATTTTAGTTCGACTTCCATTGGCATTTTTACCATCATTGGTCTTCTATGTTCAGAATCAAAAGTTAACATTGTCTAAACATTGGATATTTTTTGCTTTGCCTATTTTCTGGCTCTCTGTGGCAAGTGTATTTAATTATATAGACCATCACGCATTCTTGTCGCAAATGATTTTAGAAAGCAAACCCATTCCAATTTATAGCGGTGTTTATCACATTGAATTTAGCGTGATTACCGCCATCGTATTGCTTGTTTTAATTAGCTGGAAAATTGAAGGAAATATTTCTAAAATATTTGGATCGCATTTCTTTTTTTATTTTGTTTTTGGGGGACTTTTTATCGCACTCCATGTTTTATCGGCAAGAACCGGTTTGCTCGGGTTTTGGTCTGGAATATTTGCAATTATCTTTCAAAGAGGTAAAAAAATACCCTTCAAATACATTCTCATGGGTTTGGTAGCTCTTTCTTCAATGTTTTTCATTCCGAGTGTCAAAAATAGGTTAGTGAACACCTATGAAGATTTAAATGCTGTTACCCAAAATAAAGATTTAAATCATAAAAGTTTCGGTCAGCGCTGGGAAGCATGGAAAGCCATCATTCATGCTGGCCAAGAAACGCCTTGGTTTGGCGTAGGGCAATGTAACATTGAAAGGAAGATGCAACAATCGTTCGATGAGCTTAAATCGAATCTAGATGATGAAAATAGGATTAGTCCGCACAATCAATATTTACAATGGTTTATTGAGATAGGTATTGTAGGAATATTGATGTGGATCACTTGCTTTTCGGTATTTTTCATATGGATGAGAAGAAATGGCGTGAGTGAACAATTATGGTCGGTGGTGATGGCGCTAATTTTGAGTATGAATTTTGAGAGTTTAATGGAGCGACAGTCGGGAGTTATGATAATTATCGTATCTTTGCTGCTGATTTCTAGCATGAAGCTTGAAAAAACAACAAATTAATGCAAGTAAGAATGATTTTTCACGAAATATTTGCAAAACGTTTGGATTTTAATAATTAAATTTCTATATTTGCAACCCCAAAAACTATGTCTCGCGTTTGTGATTTAACCGGAAAAAAAGCCCTAAAAGGAAACAAAGTTTCGCATTCTAACAAGAAGACGAAGCGTAGATTTTATCCTAACCTTCAAACTAAGAAGTTCTTCATTGCTGAAACAGGCGAATGGATTACTTTGAAAGTTGCGGCTTCAACTATAAAGACCATCGATAAAAAGGGCATTTCTGCCTGCATCAACAATTTGTTTAAGAAAGGAAAAATCTAATCATGGCAAAAAAAGGAAATCGTGTCCAAGTAATTCTTGAGTGCACTGAGCAAAAAGGTT
>CAIRMY010000210.1 GCA_903879775.1 uncultured Bacteroidota bacterium | reverse complement strand
GACCCACGAAGATGGGTTGGTTTGTCCGATTATTCCACGTTTGGATCCGATTTGCGGAATTCCTTCTTTTATGGAGATGTGCAAGTATTACGTTGAAAATAGTCGAAAATTTTATTTTTTCGTTTAAATGAATAGAAATATTTAGTGGCGTAGTTAGGTTGTTTTGTTTGATAAAAGACTGTCTACAAACCAATGTGGCAAATATTCAATTTGATCGTTGAATATAAGTTTTGTTCCGTCTTCAATGTTAGCTAAAAATATTGCTTTAGCTTGAGAATTGTCCCATAAGTAGGCTCGATCGGAAATTTTCACTGCAGACATTAGTAGATGTAAGCTTTTAAAATAGCGGTTAATTATTTTCTCGGGTGAAACAGGGTGCCCATTTAATTCCACTCGTACATTTACTCTACTCACATTAATTTCAGGGTCTTCTGTGGCAACATAGTAAAGATAAATTTTGTAACCTAGAGATTTGGCTTTTTTGAGAAATTCTATCTTGGAAGAATGGCTCATGACGGTTTCAAATGTAAATGAAATTGAATTTTGTAATAACTGTTGTCTGATAAACTCGGCTAGATCAGCTGCTAGGTAGGAGTCAATATGAGTTTGACAAACTAGGAAGTTGTCTTCAATTTGAAGTTTTTCAAATAAATCAAATTCGTTTCTTTTGACCGGTGAGAATTCGCTCTTCTTAAAAAATGATTTTAGTACTGTTTCATTTACGGATAGTTTGAAATCTGAGAAATTTAATTTTTGAAATTGATTGAGTATTACTTCAATGTCATCAGCATTGACATATATCCCCAAATCTATATTTCTATTTATTAATATGCTCTTAAGAATAGTAGATTTTCCGGATCCATTGGGCCCAGCAAAAATTCTTAAACGCTTAACGGCCATTTAAGGTAATATGATTTGTTGTGGGTAGTCACGTTTAACTTTACGTATGTTTCTGATAAAGTTTCTTGTGCCGTCTGGATTGATTTTGATTAATTTGCCATCTACCTCAATCATTTGAGTGATTTTTGTTTGGTTAGCAATTTTATTAGCTTCAATAGTCGCTGCGGAAGCTGTGCCTATAATTGCACCCAACAAAGCACCCTCTGTTTTATTTTCGGCTAAAATGGAACCAAGCGCAGTGCCAATTATTCCTCCTAAAATCAGGTTTTTAATTGAATTGTCATTGGTCTTCATACATTCAAATATAACTTATTCAGCTCAAGTTGCAAACTAATAAATTGCTGCTCTAACTTACAAACCAATTCCAAATGTTCATTTGTTCAAATATTCACTATTCATCGGGGTATGTTTTGAATAGGAGATGCGAAGGAAAAAACAGAAAATAATGATAACAAAATACAAGTATCAAAATTTTATTTTATCTTCGTTTTGTAGTTCTTTTTTGTTGCTTACATGTTGCTCAAGAAAGTCGAAAAATGATGAGTTGTTGCTCATTTGTTGCTCGTAAAAATTGCAGAAAGCTTTACTATCAAAGGGTTTAAGCGTTTATCTTTTGTTATCAGTTCATGTATCGGCAAGTAAT
>CAIRMY010000209.1 GCA_903879775.1 uncultured Bacteroidota bacterium | reverse complement strand
TATCTTCATTAATTTGAATTGAATTTGTTTTGAAGACCGAATCAAATATGACCTGTAAGTCTATGAGAATTTCATTTTTTTCCATAATATACAATGTTTACTTTAGTATTTTTTGCTTGTTGATTTGCGTAATTGTGTCTTTAAGGCCTTGTGCATAAGCTTGATATGTCAATGAAGTCAATGCAATAAATAACAAGAAGATTGATTTTCTCATATTTCAAATATAAACGAAAAAAAATCAAATGTAGATGGTTATTACATTAACCAATCACTCTAATCTTTTTAATCACTCTAATCCTTCTAACCGTTCATAAATTTGGGCATAAAAAAAAGAGGCCATAAGCCTCTTTTTTTTATTTTAGGGCGACCGACCGGGATCGAACCGGCGACCTCCAGATCCACAAACTAGCGCTCTAACCTACTGAGCTACGACCGCCATCTAAATTACTGCAAATATAGATTTATTTTTTTCAAGTATCAACTGGAATTTGATGAATTTTGGAAATCTTTTTTGCTCTACCATTTTTACTGCATTACTTTTGTTTCCATGCAACAAAAATTATCGGCCCTATGGATTGTTGGTTGGTTTCCAACCAATGCAAATCCTTATGCCGGCAATTTTATAAAAAGACATGCAACTGCATGTTCCAAAAACATAGATATTCATATCCTTCATGCTGCTACCCATTCTTTTGGTAAAGAACCAGTTAAGCCAATATTGAATGAACATGCTAGCTCCAATCATTATCAATTGCACCTATTGAGTATCCCTCAATTTGATAATAAATTATTCAAGCCAATTAATTTAATCATCTATTATTTGATGTATTGGCGTTTTGCAAAAAAGGTTGTTGCTGGAATCAAGAATATACATATTTTACACCTGCATGTGCCAAATAAATGCGGTTTTATTGCCGTTTGGCTTAAGAAATTACTCCAAATTCCTTTAGTTTTAACCGAACATTGGGCCATTTACAATACACCTGTTCCAGATCATTTTTTGGCAAGAAATGCTTTTTTTAGATATCATTTTAAATACGTGTGGAAACATGTTGATGCCGCTGCTCAAGTGAGTTTACAACTTCATTGCGAAATGGAAAACTTACTTGGCTCAAAAAAGCCAGTGATTTATTTCCCGAATGTTGTTTCCCAAGAATTTATATTCAATTCTGCAACCTTAAAGCCCGAGGTATTTACAATGGTGCATGTTTCAAATGGAGAGTCTAGAAAAAACATCCCTTTAATTTTTGCTTCAGCCTTAAAATTATCAAAGTCTGGCTCGCCAGTGAATTTGAAATTTGTTGGGTTTGATGGACAGTTGGCAGGGTTTTTCCAAGATGTATTTTACAGTATAATCAACTCAAATAAAAACAATTCAGTTGATAATCCAGATTTTCATTGGGAGATTTTAGGAAAAAAGCAACCCTTAGAAATCAATGAACTCTTCCAAAATAGCGATTGCCTTGTCATGGCATCTTCTTCGGAAAATGCACCTTGCGTCATTTCAGAATCGCTTTGCTCAGGGTTACCCGTGATTTCTTCAAACGTAGGGGGGATTTCAAAAATGATTGACCACCACAATGGATTCCTTTTCAATTTAGAAATCGTTGAAAACGCTGACCCCGCATACAACAATTCAAACATCGATACGTTATATCAAACAATGTTTCAGATGAAGGAAAATGTCCTTCAATTCAAAAAAGAAAAAATTGCAGAAAACGCAATTCAAATCTATGGTGATGAAAATATTTCTAACGTATTATTTCAATTGTACTTAGGTTTGTAATTCATGTGTGGCATTGCTGGAATATCGTCGTCGTTGGTTCAATCAAAAGAATATTGGTTGAGATGGGCGCGTATTTTCAGTAAAACATTGGAGCATAGAGGACCCGATGACGAGGGATTTTTACTCATTTATAGAAACGATGTAGAACCCATTCCGGTAGCCAATCAATTTGTTCCAATTCCTGATATTAAACATATGCCCGCCGGATTAATTGCTGATAAAGCAAATGAATCGGTGCATGGAATGTTGTTGCATAGGCGTTTGTCGATCATTGGATTGGGACCATTGGGTCATCAACCTATGTGCGATAAATCAGGGAGGTTTTGGATCACTTACAATGGAGAAATCTTCAACTTTTCAGAATTACAACGCAACTTCGGAATTTCAAATCCTAGTGGCACAGATACTGAAATTTTGGTGAATCTCTGGGCCTTAAAGCAGGAAAAATGTCTGCATCTATTGGATGGTTTTTTTGCTTTTTGCATTTTCGATTCGCTAGAAAATACATATACCATTGTTAGAGATAGAACCGGTGTGAAACCTTTGTTTTTTACACTTAAAAATGATTGCTTTGCTTTTGCAAGCGAAGAATTGCCTATCAGATTGCTCATTAACGAGCATAAAGTGAATCAATTTGCCATCTATTATCACCTAAAACATGGTATGACAGATGTTCTCCCTTGGTTTAATGGGGTGCAATCTTTAACCCCCGGTGAATATTTAACTTGGTCTCCAGAAACAAGACATGTTGCTCAGAAAAAATGGTTTTTTCCAGAAAAAATAGAACCGTTCACAAACGATATAGAACTCAGGGAAATGTTTATGAGCTCAATGCAGAAGCGATTGAGATCAGATGTGAAACTTGGTTTTGCCGTGAGTGGAGGAATTGATAGTGCAATCATTGTGGGTGCGGCTAGACATTTACTTGGTGCAGATGCTAAACTCGATTATTTTTCGGTGGGATCAAATAATCTTGCCGGCGATGAAAGTAGATGGCAAAAAATGGTTGTTGATAAGAATAACGGGGTTTGGCATAGAGTAATGGTTGAGGAATTTACGGATGAACTTTTACCAAAACATTTGCGTTTTACAAATAGGCCGGCTGTAGCCTGGAATAATTTGGCACATTTTTCTTTGTGCGAACACGTTCAAAACGCGGGCGTAACAGTTTTGTTTAATGGGCAAGGGGCCGATGAAATTTTTGGAGGATATCCCGATTATTTTATTCAAACACTTTGGTCTGAAAGGAAATTTTTATCGAAAAGTCGTAAAAATTGGCCAATTGAATATGGATCTGCTTTAAAATTCTTTTTGAAAAGGAAAGTAAGAAATGCTTTATCTATTGAGCGGAAAATAAAAATTGAACAAAATTATTGGGGCGAAATTTTAAATGAAGGGTTGATCATAAATCCGCTAATTGATTTACATCCTGAAGTTAATTCATTGCAAGAGATGATGCTTGGCGATTATTACGGCAAGGCTTTTGATGAAAAATTCTATGGCAAATTATATCAAATGTTGGCTTGGGAAGACCGAAACGGAATGTCGTTTCAACTCGAAAGTCGCAATCCATTTGCCGACGATATCAACATCCCTCAAAAATATTTAGGGAAATATCATTTGCATGAATTAATGAAAAACGGTCTGCCTAAAGGTTTGTTGCGCGATGCATTTAAAGATCTTTTGCCTCAGGAATTATATGGCCGTACCGATAAAAAAGGATTTAGCGTGCCTGAAACTTTGCTGACACAAAAACATGGGTTGAAATGGAAAGATGCTTTTATGTACGAGGGACTAAATGCTTATATTAAAAGAGATTACAGAGAAAACATATTGAAGAATTTTCAGCAATTGGGTACAAAAGATTTACAGTTTTATTTCAGGGTTAGTTCACTTGGGTTTTTCTTAAGTATGTTAGATTATGAGCGGGAATAGTCCTTTAAAAACGTATGGTTGGCAATTGGCCAGGGCTATCATTTCCTTTGGAGTGGTGATTATCTATTCTCGATACTTAGGCTCAAGTGGAAGGGGTGAAATGAGTATTTTACTGCTGTATTTGCAAGTAATTTTAATGTTTGTAGAGTTGTTTGCAGGAAGTGCAATGGCAAATTGGTTGGTGAAATATAGACCAAGTCAAATTATTCCTTGGGTACAATTGTATTCAATTGTTGTAATTGTATTATCGGGTTTTGTGTTGCATTGGGTATTTCATGTTGAAGATTTTAACATCTGTTTACTCTCTGTGCAAGGATTCGCATTGTCGTTTTTAAATATTGAATACAATATTTGTCAGAGCAAGGGATGGGTTTTAAAGCGAAATAAATTACAGATGGCTTTGGAATCAATAAAATTGATTTCACTTTTAAGTGTTGTATTGATCATTCCGAGCAACGTAATTTCTGCCAAAAACATAGAATTAATGTTAGGTGTTTTGGCCTCAGTTACACTCGTAATTATGGGTTTTTCAACTAGATTCATCACCAATGAAATTCATAAAAATGGATTTCCACCGGAAGCTCCACCAAAAGGGATTTTTTTTGAGGGACTTTGGGCACAACTTGGTCATTTTGTGTTGTTTTTGTTGATTAAAGCTCCATTATGGCTAGTTGCCAAATATCTAGGAGATTCAGAAGCTGGTATCTTTGCAAATGCTTTACTGATAGCAGATACCATTTGGATTTTTTCTGGTAGTTTTGGTACAATTATACACTCTAGGGTGATTCGAAATGCAAGCGAATCTTATCATCAACGTTTGTTAAGCAGGTATATCGAATTTTCAATGATTGGTACGTTGGTCATTTGCGGTTTTTTGTTACTCACCCCCAATGGGATTTTCACTGCCATCTTTGGGTCTAATTTTTCAACGTTGAAATACGATGCGATCTTGTTAATCCCTGGCATATTGTTTATTTCAATGTCAACATCTATTGGAAACTACCTTCATGCAACAAATCGTTTTAAGGAATTGTTACGAAATCATTGTTTATCTTTTTGCATACTTGTAGGCTCAATTTTAATTTGTTTTAGGTATAAATTCAGTTTAGAAATGGTTGCATTAGGCATGAATTTATCGTATTTAACGTTGTTAATACTACACTTATACACAATAAATTGGTTATTCAAAAGAGGGCTACACTTGAAGTTTAACATATTGTTAATCAAAAGATTAATTTCTATTAAATTGAGAAACAGGTAAGGTAAAGTGTCTATTATTTTGTAAATGGTATAAAAAATATTTTTTACCCCGATACAATCTTCTAATTTTGCCATTCAAATCACTAAAGATTTTGTACATATTATGTCAGCACCAATGAACGGCGGATCACCAAGGTACAATCCGCTAGAAAGCATGAATCGTCGCTTTGATGCGGCTGTGGAGATTTTAGGTTTAGATGAACAGTTTGCGAACGTTTTGCGCGTTCCAGATAAGGTTGTCATGGCAAATATGCCTGTAACAATGGATGATGGCACAGTAAAAGTGTTTGAAGGATATCGTGTGGTACACAGTGTTCACTTAGGGCCTTCTAAAGGTGGTATTCGTTATAGTATGGACGTAAACCTCGATGAGGTGAAAGCGCTTGCTGCATGGATGACATGGAAATGTGCTGTTGTAAATATTCCTTACGGTGGAGCAAAAGGTGGCATCAAATGCGACCCTCGCTCTATGAGTAAAGGTGAATTAGAGCGTTTAACAAGAGCTTATACTTTGGCAATGAAAAACGTATTTGGACCTGAGAATGATATTCCAGCTCCTGATATGGGTACAGGCCAACAAGAAATGGCGTGGATTGTAGATGAGTATAGCAAAATAAAAGGACATAATGCTTGGGGAGTTGTTACCGGTAAACCATTGGTTTTAGGTGGTAGCTTAGGTCGTGTTGAAGCAACAGGAAGAGGCGTTATGGTGAGTACAAGGAGTGCATTGGCTAAATTAGGTTTGAAGCCAACCGATTGCACCTGCGTTGTGCAAGGATTTGGAAATGTAGGAAGTATTTCTGCAAAATTAATTTCTCAAATGGGCGTTAAAATTGTTGGTATCAGCGATGTTACTGGCGGTTATTACAATCCTGAAGGAATTGATGTAAATGCAGCAATTGCTTTCGTTCAAAATAGCCCAAATAGAAATTTGGAAGGTTGTAATATTGGTCAAAAAGTGAGCAATTCAGAATTGTTAGAACTAGAATGCGATGTTTTGGTTCCTGCAGCTATGGAAGATCAAATTACACCAGAAAATGCCCATAACATTAGAGCTAAATTAATTGTTGAAGGTGCAAATGGACCAACAACAGCTGCTGCAGATGCAATTTTACAAGAAAAAGGAATTTTAGTGGTTCCAGATATTTTGGCAAATGCTGGCGGAGTGACTGTTTCTTATTTTGAGTGGGTACAGAATCGTTTAGGATACTATTGGACAGAAGAGCGTGTGAATAGAAGAGCAGATAGGGTCATGAAGCAATCTTTTGATAATGTATTTGCATGTTCAGAGAAATACAAAATAAACATGAGAATTGCGGCTTATGTAGTGGCACTAGATAAGGTTTCGAGTACATTAAAGTTACGCGGTTATTTTTAATACGATATGAGACTACATAGAGAAGGTTTTACCATTATTTTAATCACCACATTGGTGTTGGGAGCAATTAATGTTCCTTTGCAGATTTATTTAAGCGAAAGCTTAATATCAACCATTGTTTTGGCAATTTCATTGTTGCTTTACATTGCAATTGTTCAGTTTTTTCGTCATCCAAACAGAAACATTCCAACCGGTGAGAATTTAATCATTGCGCCTGCCGATGGGAAAGTTGTTGTGATAGAAGAAGTTGTTGAAACCGAATATTATAAAGATAAACGCCGACAAGTGAGTATTTTTATGTCGCCAATTAATGTGCACGTAAATCGTTACCCAGTTTCAGGTAAAGTTGCATACCAAAAGTATCATCCTGGTAAATATTTGGTAGCTTGGCACCCAAAAAGCAGTACTGAAAATGAACGCACAACAGTTGTGGTGGAGTCTTCAAAAGGATCTATTTTGTTCCGTCAAATTGCTGGAGCATTGGCAAAGCGAATTGTTTGTTATGCTAAAGAAGGTGCTGAAGCTAAAATGGGCGCTGAATATGGTTTTATAAAATTCGGATCAAGAATTGATTTGTACTTGCCATTGGATGCCGAAATCTGTGTTGAAATGAATCAAAAAACCGTTGGTGGCGAAACAATCGTTGCCAAATGGTAATCAAATAAATGCATTTTGTCGAATTTAATTCAGAAATTTTTCGAAAATCCATTTTTTCGGCAATTGAGGCATAAATTTTGTATATTTGTAATAACAACAAAATAAATAGTTTAGTTATGAAAAAAATCGTATTGTTAGGAATGTTTGTATTTGGTTTTGCTTTTGCTGCTTCAGCACAAACCGATAAGCCTACGGCTGGACAAAAAACTAAAGCTTGCTGCAAATCAAAAACAGCTGGTGAAAGCAAAGAATGTAATAAAGTTGCAGCAACTGCTGAAACAAAAGCGTGTTGCAAATCTAAAACTGCAAATGCAGGTGAAGCAAAAGCTTGCTGCAAATCAAAGTCTGAAGGTGCTAAATGTGAAGGAAAACAAGAAGCATCAGAAAAAAAGCACAATTGTGCTGATCACAAAAACAATTAATAATCTTTTTAATATAAAGAATAATCAAAAAGGCTGCTTCGGTAGCCTTTTTTTTGTTTGTAGCCCCCTTTAATCTTTTAACCCTAAACGCTAAATTCCGTATCTTTGTATTATGATTGATAAAGGATTTATGCGAATTGCTATTGGTTTAATTGTCTTGGTGGCAATTTCCGCAGTTGGTGTAGGTGTTTACTTGTATTTTAATTTTAATTCTCAGAGTCGTTTGCCGCTAATTGTCCCTCAAAATGCAAATTGGTTTGTGCAAATTCAAACGAAAAAATTAAAGGAGGACTTCACTGGAAATAAACCTGTTTACTACGATAGCTTTTATCAGATCATTGCCAATGCATCTGTGTTTAAAGATTGTAAAGACCCTGCAACTCCTGGTATTGGTTTGTTTTCAGACTTAATACTATTTGAAACCAATAGCGCTAAATTTCTTGGACTTTCAGTCACTTCTGATTCTAAATTGAGTGTGTTTTTGGATTCTTTAAAGTCAAAAAACAAAGTGCATGGAAAAGTAGAAAAAGGAAACTATACGTATGTGAAAATTGTGGGATTGAATCTATATGTAGCCTACAAATACAAAGCAATGGTTTTGATGCAACCGTTCGATACCGCAGAAAATGTTTCCAATAATGAAAAGGTACTCGCCGAAGTTTTCTCAGGGAAAGAATCTAAATTTATACACGCTAAAGCAATTCAAACCTTGTACGACAAAAATGCACATGTCATTTGGTATCATAAACATTATACCGAGAATGCTTCACAACCGATTGAATTGGCACAAGGTTTTGATTTGAAAAACAAAGACTTGAATGTAATTTCAATTGTTGATTCGAAGCTCCCATTGAATGCATCTTGCGCTAATTTTAGAAATTTAAAATTAATGAATGCCCAAAATTTGGCATTTGGTACAAAACGCTGGGAATCTAATTTTGTAGATTCAATTCCATCAAATCATTCCACAAAAACATCAATCACCTCAGAAGCTTATCTGAATTCTATTTTCAAAACAGCATATCAATTTTTAAAATCATTCAAATGAAAATTACAGATTTATTACAAGAACGAATTGTAATTATAGATGGTGCCATGGGTACCATGATACAAAAGTATAAATTGTCGGAAGAAGATTATCGC
>CAIRMY010000208.1 GCA_903879775.1 uncultured Bacteroidota bacterium | reverse complement strand
GTCAGAACTTAAATCAATCATTGCAGCAGCATCAACCAACATTTTTTCAATTCCTTTGTACACGTCTTCTTGCTTATCATAAGCAGGAGTTAAAACGCTAGAACCTTTCAAGGCATCGCTAAATGGAACATCGCCCCAAACATCTGTCATGTATTGAAAGCAATAAGCTTTCATAATCATGGCACATGCAGCATAGTTCTTGTTGCCTTGAGCCAAAGCTTCGGTTTGAACATAATCGAAATCGCTCAAAGCACCAGCATACATTTGCGACCATGGTCTGTCGATGTCTGTGCTTGTTTGCTCATAACGATCCCAAGATTTATACTGTCCTGCAGTAGGCCCTTGTGTCCAATACTGACTCCAAAGTCCCCCCCAAATTTGAAAATAGTTACCCATAATGTAGCCAGTATATTGAACAGCATTAGGGAAAACGAACGAAATATCAACCTTTTCAGGTAAGTTTGGGTTTTGGTTAATATCAAATGACTCTTTGTTGCATGATGTATTCATCAAAGCAGCAGCCATCAATACAACACCCAATTTAAATAATTTTTTCATGATGATTGTTTTAGAATGTGATTTTTATGTTAGCTGTAATTTGGCGTAAAGTTGGCAAAGAACCAAACTCAAAACCTTGAACGTTTCCAGTACCAAAAGAGTTGGTTTCAGGATCTACAAATTTGTTAGATTCAGGTGTCCATAACATTAAGTTACGACCAGCCACACCCATAGAGATTCTTCCGAAAGGAGTTTTTGATAACCATTCTTTAGGGAATTCATAAGTTAAACTAACCTCTCTTAATTTAGTGTATGACGCATCTAATATGTTTGAAATGCTGTTCTTTTGATCAGTGTAATAATCTTGAGCACTCACCGGAGTTGTATTGGCTCTGTATGAATTGTCGCCCGTTTGAACAACTGAACCAGATATAATTCCATCAGTACGATCAAATGTTTTTCCATCTACAGATAAAGTATTTTCACTTGTTCCACAGAACTCCATAATGTCTTTGGTTCTGGAATACATGATACCACCATCTTTTCTATCGAATTGAACATACAACGACCAATTTTTGTACTTAAAGGTGTTAGAAATAGAGAAAGTATAATTGGGATTGTATGTGCCCAAATATTGAGGAGTTGGATCAATCACCGGCATACCAGTGGTTGAGTCAACAATTACATTTCCGCTCGCTGTTCTTTTTTCTCCAATTACGTAAAACTGTCCAAATGCTCTATTTGTAGCAGCAACTACAGTTGCAGAACCTAATCCACCTAAAGAAACTTGGTCGATACCATCATAGATAGATGTCACCATGTTTTCATTTTTTGAATACACAAAATTCAAATTCCAACGGAAGTTCTTAGTGTATACCGGCATTGTTTTAACCAATATTTCAATTCCTTTATTTGTAAATGTTGCGGCGTTAATGGTTTGTGAAGTGAAACCACTAGATGGTGCAATTGGAACATTCAAAATAATATCTTTTGTTTCATTGCTGTAATAAGTAATGTCTAAACCTAAACGATCATTCTTGAAGAATGCCATTTCTACACCAATTTCGTTCGATGTTGTAAATTCAGGACGTAAGTTAGCATTTGCAATACGGTTTCCTCTTTCATACCCAACAACTGTTCCATATGGAGATTTCAACAAAGAATTATTGTAACCATCGCCAATTGACCCAGTGAAGAATACACTCGTTAATTGATAAGGATCAGCGTCTTTACCTACTTGAGCACTCGCCAATCTTAATTTACCATAAGTCAAAACCGAATTTTTAGGTATTAACTTTGAGAAAATCAATGCTGCACTTGCGCCATAATAATTGTAACTATTCGCATTTTGTGGCAATGTGGAAGAATAATCTCTACGCGCTGTTAAGTTTACATATGCATAATCTTGATAATTTACACCCAAATCTGTATAAAATCCTTCAATTCTACGCTGAGAATAAGAATTCGAAACGTCAGGTCTTCCATCTGAATTATCTAAATTATAGTAGCCCGGAATTACCAATCCAGCCGTGGAAGCCGAAAGTGTATTTACCGTTCTTTGACGGAAATTATGACCAAACAATGCCGTTAATTTGATGTCTTTTGTGATGTCGCGCTTTACAGTAGCCATCAAATCAGATGTCAATTCGTTTACTTTAAAGTCATTTTCATCATACAAGCCAATTTTGCTCGCTTGTGATGCATTTTGACCAGTGATACCAGTGATTTTTGGCTCATATGCTCTTCTCTCATCTGTATAGAAGTTTGTTCCAACTCTATAGGTAAGATTGATCCATGATGTAGGATCATAAGACAAAGTAGAAACTCCCAAAACGTTATCTACTGTATTCTTATTTGCCGAAGTATTCAAAATATAATATGGATTTAATGTGTAAGCACCATAATAGCCTCCTACTGTATTAAATTTATTGTTCAAATCTTTCAACTCATGCAAAGGAATATCCCTCGGTGTTTGTAAAATTTGATCATAAAAAGAATAACTCTGGCCCTGTGTTGAAATTAATGAGTTTGTGCGTGTGTAAGTGACACTAAAATTGGCCGTAAAATTATTTGCCAATTGCGCAAATCCATTCCCTTTAAACGAGGTACGATTGTAATCTGTACCAGGGATAATAGAAGTATTGTTCAAATTGTTTACTGAAAAATAGTATCCAACTTTTTCTCCTCCACCATTAACACTCAATGAGTTTTGACTTGTATGTCCGGTATTGAAGAAATTCTGAACATTATTTGGCAAAGCTGAATATTTTTTCACCCTTTGATCGCCATCGATCATTTGACCCCAAGGCTGCAATTGATCTGTAAATTGAGGACCCCAACTCCAGTTTTCACGAGTGTCAGAATATCCTCCACCACCTTGTCCAAATTTATTTTGGAATTCAGGAAAGCGCAAAGGATTTTCCCATGAGTAACTGCTGTTGTATGTCATGCTCATTTTCTTGTTCTGACCAATGTTGCCTTTTCCACTCTTTGTAGTGATAATAATTGCACCATTTGATGCACGCGAACCATACAATACAGCTGCAGCTGGACCTTTCAATACATCAATCGTTTCAATATCGTCTGGGTTAATATCATTTGCACGGTTACCAGCATCAACTTGACGGTTTAAATTGTCGCCATTTTGAATGCTTGAGTTATCAATTGGAATACCATCAACAACAATTAAAGGTTGGTTGTCGCCATTTAATGTTGTTGCACCACGCAATTGAATGCGGGTAGATGAACCAGGAGTACCACCACCGGAAGAAATACTCAAACCGGCAACTTTACCTTGTAATCCATTAAATACAGATCTGTCCTTACCTTGCGATGCATCATCTCCTTTTACTTGAGTTGTAGCATAACCTAAGCTGGCTTTCTCCTTTTTAATACCTACCGCAGTAATTGTCACAGCGTCAATGCCAAGTAAATCTTCTTCCAAAGAAAAATTAACTTCTTCACCTGAAACAGATTGCTTAGAATTTCTAAATCCAGAAGCCTGGCAAGAAATTTCTCCATTTAAACTGGTTACCGCTAAAGCGTAACTACCATCATCTTGTGATGTAGTTAATTTGTTCTCTCCAGAGAGCTTCAACGTAGCTCCCGAAATAGGCTCACCGTCAGAAGACGTTACCTTTCCCCGAATTACTCGGGTCTGTGCCGATGCCATTGAAATGAACGTTGTTAACAACAACATCACAATGGACGACTTTGATAATTTGAATTTCATAAGTTATTAATTTTGGTTTAACTTACAATCTTATCAAAGATTCACTAAAAAACAAACTTTTTAATTAAAATTAGAATATTATTTTATCAACATAATAATTTTAATTCCTGTTTTCGTAAATTCTTCTACCAATTCCTATATAATTTTACAATTCAAATTGTTCCATCAATGATTATAGTCATTTTTAGTTTAATAAATCATTCATAAAATACTTTAAAAATCGCCAATGAAGTTCCAAAAATTATGTATTTCATATTTGATTTGTAAACTGCACAATCAATTAAATCTCTCTTAATTATTGCTCAACACTGCTAAATATAAGCATACAATATGCCCACTCTCGTAAATAATATATACTCATTCACCAAAAAAACATCATCATTTACCCTGTTTTAGGGTTATTTTTGTTATATTGTTCAATGATCAAATCCAATTTTAGTCAATTAAATAAAACATTCGCAATGAAATTAATTTACAAATGATAGATTTTCATAACCATATTATCCCAGGTATCGATGATGGGTCACCAGATTCTGAGACATCTTTAGGACTTATAAAAGGACTCCAAGATCTTGGTTACACAGAATTCATCTTTACCCCACACATTATTGCCGATACGCACCCAAATTCACCAGAGTCAATCAAGCAAGGATTTGATGTTCTCAACGCAGCACTTGATCAAAATAACTTAAATTTTAAACGCTCTTTTGCGGCAGAATACATGATGGATGACATCTTTAGCCAAAAATTACGCAATAAAGAGCCTTTCCTTAAACTTGTTGATGAGAAAGTTCTTGTAGAATTTTCTTACATTCAACGCCCAGATCACGTTGAGAAAATTAGTTTCGACCTGCAAATTCAAGGCTACGAACCAATTCTAGCACATCCTGAACGTTATATCTATTACCATAACAACTGGGAATACAATTATAACCACCTCAAAGATCTTGGATTTGAATTGCAACTAAACTTACTTTCCCTAACCCCATACTACGGTAAAGAAGTTCAGAAAATTACCCAAAAAATGCTCATGGCAGAGATGTTTGATTTCGCTTGTACCGATCTACATCATTATCGCCATTTACAAGCTTTACAAGATGCCTTTACCAAAGATTCTCTATTAGAATTATTCGACAAATACGGTTTTAGAAATCATGAACTCATGAAATCTTAATATAATTAGGTTAAAATTACAAAATAAAAAAGGGGCCTAAAGCCCCTTTTTTATTGTATCCTCTGTATAAATTTAGTATCCGAAAAGTTCTTCCAAACTTACCTCGGTAACCTTTCCGTACTTCGCCAAATCATCTTTCTTGATCTTATTGCGGCTTGCAACAACACCCAAATGATAGACCTGTTTTGCAACCTTCTCTTCGTGGAATTTGCGAATCTTTTCCATATTGATATTTGGAATTTCCGCGTACATCAATTTTCCTAAATCTTCTTTCGAACCAAATTCTTCCATACCCCACAAACTAGAAATATATCCCTCAGGCATAATTCTCTCAGTTTCTATTCTATTTGTTAAGCTCTGTTTTGCCAGTTCAAAAACTTCTTTATTCGTTGGCAATGTTTGCAACAATTCATTCATTGACCCAATGGCATCATGAAATTTATCGGCCTGCGTTCCCACAAATGCCATCATTGTATTCGGTTTCGAAGGTTTTTTAGGCATGTTAAACAACGCATAAGTACTGTATGCCAATGCTTTCGCTTCACGAATGTTTTGGAAAACCACACTGCTCATGTCTCCCCCAAAATATTGATTAAACGCAACAATCATTGGTCGCATTTGATCATTGTACTCACCTGCATTTGTATACCAGTTGATATTCGCTTGAACTTGTTCGTAATGCGCAAAATAAACCTCCTTATCAATCATTGTTCTCTCTTTGAAAACAACTGCAGAATTGATTTTACCCTGAAAAGATTTTGGCGCTAATTTATTTTGTTCCAAAATATCTGTTAATTTCAACTGCTCTTTTGAGTTGCCAGCCATATCCATTGG
>CAIRMY010000207.1 GCA_903879775.1 uncultured Bacteroidota bacterium | reverse complement strand
TCATCTTTAGATATTTTTGGGGAAATTCCTGTTCCGTTCAATTCAAACTTCGCACCATTGTATACCTCTAATGATTTCACTTGCAACGACATAACATCTCTAAAGTTAAAGTTTGATTTAACAACACTTGGATGTTCTACATTCGATAATTTGTTTAATTCTGCCAACAGCCACATGGTATTTCCATCAGAAGAACTATCTAAAAATGCATGCTCCTGATTTGTTTTCGGCACATATACCCTTTGGAATGGAGTGCTAAATTTAGACCCAAGAATTTCACTAAATGTTTTACCATTCACTGAAAATGGTTTGGTATAAATATCTACATTGTTCACCACCAACGGAAACTTAGATTTCATATCTAAAGCACTTACAGAAGGAACAAAAGTTGTTTTTTTGGTCCCAAAAGTTGTTTTTAAAAATATGTTCCCATATTTCCCAAAATCTTGAAACGACGTAACCGCTTCATTCCAGCTTCCATTGACATGATCTAATTGAACATTCGATAAATCGCTATACAAATATTTATCATAAAGCATGCCATTGATATTCGCAACGACACCCGTATTTGAGCCAATTTTTTTATGTGTTGCATAAATCGTAGCAATTCGAGTCGTGGTTAATGCTTTAAAAAAACTAAATATAGGATTTAAGAAGCGCACTGACAATATTTCATCACCTGGCGCTAATGAATTTCCATCCATTTTCTTCACAGCACCTTTGTCGCCTAAACCACTGCCATTTACAACATTCAACAACCAAACATTTTTGGGATATCCACCTTGTAAACTATCCCAACGTAAATAATCTTGACGCAATCGATCATGCCCCTTATTTGACAATTCATGCAAAACCAACAACTGCCTAGCAGCTGGGCGTCGCAACATCCGATCTCTGATATCCTTACAATCGCCACTGATTGAACTCACATGAGAAATAAATCGTTGAACACCCAGTGGAATATTTGCACCTTGATGTGGAGCGTCAAAACTTGTATAACTACTCACGCAATTTGGTAAATTCCGATTCTCCATTTTCTTCAAAGCCATTTTAGCCAAAATGCCTCCCATGCTCACGCCAACAACATGTACTTTTTCGCCACACATGATAGATTGAACTTCTTGAATCACTTTAATTAACACTTCCGAATTAAAATCCATATCGGCAGCTCCATCAAAAAAGTCTACATAAATAATGTCATAACCTGCATTTCTATACTTTTCTAAAACCGCTGGTGCTTGCGCAATCGCTAAATTGGTTTCCCATTTTTGCTTCTCAACATTCCATTGTTTACCTTTCATCAAATCTAAGTATCCCATCGAACCACACTTCGCATCTCTCTCTCCAATTGGATATCCTTTGTACCCGAAATCAATTCCCTCAACAAAAATGATTGGTTTAGCAATGCAAACATTTAAACCACCGTATGGATTTTTACCATAATGAATCGAAATATTTGCCCTAAGATCAGGCAATCCAGGAAATGCATTGATGGTCTTCATAACCAACCCCTGTCCCTCAAAAACACCCAAAATTTCATCAACTACATTCACCTTTAATACTTGAGTGCAAACAACTTTAGCGGTACTTGAGGTATTGTACCAAGGGGTTTCCATGTACTCCACTCTTTCATCACCTTCTGGAACTTCGTAACTCAATTCTCCAATTACAATTGAATCTGCTCCAACAGGAATTTGAAATGGAACATTCAATTGAATGTTCACCTCTGAATTGCCAAATTTCATGTGCCATTTACCCAGAGGATTGAGTTTCAAATTGCCCAAAATAAGCCTCTCGTCAATGATCATTTGCTTAAAATCATTTCTTATATTTTCCAATGGCATGGTATAAGCAAATAAATAGTTGTTTTCAAAAAGCTTTGCATCATTCACTCCCGTTTTGAATTCAAACATCGAATCTGAGCCTACTTTTAATCCATAATCTCTAACCGAATCCCTCATTGCTTTGTACCGATAATCCATCACCGTTAATGGCAAAATGTCTTTTGCAACATACTCTAATTCGATCGATTTTCGCTGGCTATCTAAGAATTCATAGTCGTTTAAATCTTTACTCTTTAACCATAAAATTTGACGCAGAAGTTCCTGACCATTTTTGTAAGTCAAGGTGTCTGAAGTGGCCTCCCCGTTTGCGTTAAGTGGATCAAAAAACGGCATTACACTTTCAATACATTTCTCACCCAATGGTTGAACTTTATTGAATTTCGGAAGGATATCTTGATACATAGATTGAGATTTCCCTAAAGAATATATACAACAGAATAAAAACAATAGTAAATGTCTCTTTTTCATCATATACCTCCTCTCAATAATGACTGTTTCGCTAAAAACGCAACTCCTAAAGTTGGCTTTTGAATCACCTCTTTCACGTCCATCAGTACCCCAGTTAAAAGGCAACATGTGAACTCTTTTCTCATAGATTGAATTTTTATCATATAGTTTTCAATTTGACAATACAAAGTTCATTTGCAGTAACTCCCTAACTATGGCGTTTTTAGCCAAATTTATCATCCCCCAATTTTATTATTTGCATTTTT
>CAIRMY010000206.1 GCA_903879775.1 uncultured Bacteroidota bacterium | reverse complement strand
ATTTGATCTTCGCGGGGGTAGAACGATTTGCCATTGAATCCATTCGTGAGCACGGAGACAGCCTTTATCGATTTGCAGGAGCAGTTTTTTCACAAGCACAAATGATTTCCATTGTATTATTCGTTTTGGGAATATGCGGATATTTCATTTTCAACAAGCAAAAAGATTTGGCTCAGGGCACATGAAATAGTTGATGCTCTTTATTGCTGTTTTTTATTTTTCGGGGGGACTTTTGGCGCAAACTGAAACAGTGGTTCGCGACACAGTTCACGACTTCGAACGCTTAGATCCGGTGATGGTATCGGGGAGCATGGATGAGGCAAAGATCAAGGAGTATCAGACATTAAAGCGCCGTGTGATCAAAACCATGCCATTTGCCAAGATGGCGGCTTACAAAATGAAGATGATGGAAGATCAATTGGCAACCATTGAAAACAAGCGGGAGCGCAAAAAGTACATCAAAAAATGCGAAAATAGTTTGAAGGCCATGTACACGGAGCAATTGAAGAAATTGACAATCGGGGAGGGGCAAGTGCTCATGAAATTATTGCATCGCGAAACGGGTAAAACCAGTTGGGAAATCTTGAAAAACTACCGAGGCACTGCGGAGGCATTCTTTTGGCAGGCGTTTGGCACATTCTGGGGCCACGATTTAAAATCGGAATTCGACCCCGTTGTAGACTATCAAATTGAGCATATCATAAAGATTGCCAATTTGGAGTGAGCTTCAACCGCGCACTTTTCTGAAACTCATGATCAAAATGGGAGCGCCAATCAAAGCGCTGATGGCGTTTACTTGAAGCGTGATGCCTTCGATGAGTTCGTGGGCCAATAAATCGGCCGATACACATAAAAATATCCCCCATAACACTGTTGGAAATAATATTTTTTGATGCGATTCTGTTTTGCACAAATGCTTTGCAACATGAGGGGCGATGAGACCAATGAAACTTACAGGACCACAAAATGCTGTGATCCATCCAGATATGATGGCGCCAATCCAGATCATTGCGCGCCTCAGGGTTTTAACATTAACCCCGCTCGATAAGGCATACATGTCGCCAAGTAAATAAGCATCGAGCTTAAAACGATTCCAAAACACAAATGCGAATCCTAAAATTCCAGGCAGAACTAGCCATGGGATTTCGGTGGGTGTAACCCTCTCAAAGCTTCCCATCCCCCATAAGCTAAATTGTTTAATTTGTTCAATGTTTCCTAAATTTTGCAAGAGGTCAACACCCGCAGCAAAAAGGAAACTTAAGACCATTCCGGTGAGCAGCAATCGGGTGGTGCTTTCAAATCCTCTGTTGAGAATGAGTTGTAAAAATAGTGCAAATAGCGACCCTAATATACTGGCTGTGAGGATGTTCAATTGGTTGTTGAGTTCAAAATGAACCAAAATTGGTTGTGCAAAGAGCAGTACAGCAATGCCAAATGTTGCGCCAGGGGTGATGCCCACCAAGTATGGTCCCGCCAATGGATTTCTGAAAAGAGTTTGCATGATAAGTCCTGCAAGCGACAATCCAGCGCCTGTAAAAATGGCTGAAAGCACACGGGGTCTGCGAAATTGCATGAAAATATCGCTTCCCTCCTGAAATCCGAAAATTTGCACAAATGACAGGTTGCCATCGATGCGCCAAGTTAAATCCATGTACACCAAAAGCAGGGTGAGTATGAGCAAAATACTATGGAAGTGCTTGATTTTCATTTAAGTTGACGGTAAAAGTAGAACGATAGGGCGGTGTGATTTGGAAGATCTGCGTGGAATATTTTGGCAAAATCGCGAAGCACATATTCGGGGTGAACCGCGCCTAGATCCCAGTATTCATTGGCGCCATCGGCTTCCATGGTGAGATCGCACTGATAGACTTTATGATTTTTGATTGGCGGGCAATTGCCAATTCTATTGTCGGAATTTTGAATGCAAGCGAGCGATTCACACATCCCTGGGTTGATCCAATATTCGGCTTTCGACAGTAATTTATATCCCAATTCAAGTCCAATTTGTGCGCTCCCTGTTCCTGGGTATTGGTTATTTTCGAGCCAAATGGGATTTGCTTTTGCGTCTTTAAGTAAGATTGAAAGGTAAGTATTTTGTTTAGGCACATCCCAAGTTCCAGAATAGGGTAGGTTGATCATGACATTGGGAGCGGTGGTTTTGGAAAGGTCGGTTTTAAGTCGAACGTATTCGTATTCAATGCTTTCGAAGGTGTTTTCTGTGATGCTATTTGTGAGTGCTTCAAACAATAGAATCCATTCTGCTCTTCCTAACGGGTGATTTTCGAGGTGAGATTGGCAAAAGAGGACGTTTGTTTTTTTTGATTGCAATCTAAGGAGGTTTGATTTTTCTTGATTCCCCATGAAATATGCAATGACAATATCTGGATTGAGGGACAGGGCAGCTTCGGACATCAGTTCACCGAAGGGCTGCACCGATGGTATTTTTTCTTTTTGAGGGAAGGCGGAGCGGGAGAGGTATTTTGACTGGTCTACGCCAATGATTTTATGTTGTTGCTTGAGTTCTACAAAAAAGCGGCTAAATACGGTTGACAGGAGTATGAATCTGTTCCGATTTGCGATTTTTGCAAAATCTTTTTGTTTTATTTGTTGCGATTTCCCCCAAAAAAATGATCCAATGACAACACGCTCAGGGGTTTGTGATTTGGAATTTGGAGAAAAGGTATAGAGTTTAATAAATGTATCGGTGGGGGTGTAGCCAATTTCAAACAATTGGGCATAACGGTTGGCAACCCATGTAATTTCATTGTTTTGATTTCTTTGAGTGGGTGCGTTTCCACATCCCTCAAAAAGCAAGAAAACAATAGCAAATACGGTGGCGATTTTCATTGGAACTTCAAAAATAGATTAAAAAAGTTGACAGCCATAAAAACTGTGTTTAATGTTTGTAAGATTTCATGCAAATTTGTAGGTATGAATTTTCCTTTATTTAAATATCGCTATTGGATTTTTTTCGGATTCTTCTTTTTGTGGATGATGTTTTTTGATAGCAATAATTTTATTTACCGGTTGGCATGGCGCTCCATAGCGTTGGCGATGACAGCCTCTTAAGCGATTGGGAGCATTGGTCTGCCCAATCCGGCAAGCACAAGCCCAGCGACTGCCAGCGCAAGTGGAAGAGTTT
>CAIRMY010000205.1 GCA_903879775.1 uncultured Bacteroidota bacterium | reverse complement strand
GAAACTATTCATGGTTATCCGTCGGCACTTCGCATCTTCAAAATAGGTTGTAGTCCATATTGGTATTCCCGAGCTTGGCTTCATGGCAAGTTTCGTAAAGTTAGTTGAAAGATCGATCACAAACCACTGGCTATTCAACGCACGAAATACTTCATCAATGACATAAATGGGTTAGATGAAAACAACGGAAAATGCGGAAAAGTCGGGGTTTTGATTGACTACGAAAACAGCCGAGCTTGTGATGAAAACTTCGTCTCCTATTCGCATAGCCAATCTCAATTTCGTAATGATCTCTACTGTTCTGCTGTGTCTGCGGCAATGATTCTCTTAAATCAAGCCTTGAATTCACGATGGATAAACAGTAATGAAAAAATTAGATCGACAGCTAGGTGCGTTTATACAGACTCAAGGCTGTTATTAACCAACTAGGAGTAGACATGAGTGTTATAGCTAATCTCAAAGTCGTTGCAGCCAAGCGTCCCGAGCAACAGCCAGCAATTGTAAAACGTCGCAACAAGCTGAAATCACAGCTACATGATCAACTAGAGCTTGCACAAGCAGAATCTGAAGGACGTGAATATCTAAAAGCACGTCGTCGTCACGTTAAAAATGCTGTTACTGGCGAATATACAGAAGCCATGGTTAGTCGTAAACCCAGAGCTTGGTATTGGACTGCTGACGATGGCAAGATTTATCTGAATTTGCGATATGGGACTCGAGTGCTGGAATTAGCCAAAGGCAAGTCAGCCATCGAGGTTGGCGAACGCGGACTGCTAGTTCCCACGATCGAGGCATTAAAGCAGGCAGTGGCGGCTGGCGAGGTCGATACGCAGCAGATAGCTGCTGGTGACGAAGTTGGGCTGAGGTTTACAAAGCTGTTTCAAAAAAAATGTTGATTTACACATATAAATAATTATAGGAGACTTAAATACATACTTAATTCTACTCGCTTACAGCAAAGCCATTTGGAGCAATATTGCCTTCTATTCCTATTATTTTTACTTGCTCAATAAGATTACTATCCAAATGCTTGAAAAGTAAATGTTCAATATCAATATAACCTCCAAGATTGATCCTACTAACTATATCTTCAAGCATTCGATCGAAACAAGTGGAAATATAGGGGGTTAAAATTGAGTCAAAACTCCATAGCCTGCTCATATATTGAAATGCACAACCACCAGTAATTTTATTTGGAAATTGACTTTGATATGGACCATGAATAACTATTTTATTTATTGCATTAATATGTTTTTCCAAATCAAATAAGGAATTAATTCTATAACGACCACTTATTTTGAAAATTCTTTGATAATTATTTTTTAATTGTTGATGATTTTCTTTCAAAAATTTAGAAAACATGTATATTTCTATAAAGTTTTTTACAATGTCGTGATTAGGAATATTCTGTGCTCGAATGATATTTTGATCATCTGAAAAACAATAAAAATTTTTAATCAATTTATTAAATATAGTTTCTTCCTTGAAGTTAATTTTTTTATATCCCCCATCTAATACGTATATTGTTGCGTTTGGTATGGTCAGAAAAATTGACTTACAAGTTTCAAGAGTTTGAGAAATTCTTTCTTCAGTTGAATAAATACCATGTTTTACGTGAATTGCCGAAG
>CAIRMY010000204.1 GCA_903879775.1 uncultured Bacteroidota bacterium | reverse complement strand
ATTATTTTTTAAAAATTCTTTCCAATACAAAAATGATACAGTCTATTTTTAAGCTTGTTTTCTTCAAATCCAAATGCTCTTTCAACCCTAAAATTGTATCCAAGAACCATGAAGTTAACGCCATAGCCAATTCCATATAAATAAGGATTCCTGTTGGCTGTTACAGAAACGTTGTATGCGTTTTGTTTATAAATTATGGTATTGTATGGATTTGTTTTGTCGCTAGGAGTAAGTCCATTAAATGCAGTTCCAAAATCTAAAAAACCTAAGAAAATTAATTTCTTCCAAAAATTAGTTTCTATGACCCTTGAAGGAAATAAATTCAATGGGGAAATTTGAACTTCATTTTGACAAACAAAACCACTGCTGCCAATCCGATCACCAGCGTAGAACCCTCTCAAATTTCCCAATTTATTGATAAACAAAGATTGAAAAGGATTCAATTGTTCGATTATCCGAGAGGTATATTGATTTGGTTGCAAAGACCCACTGCTTCCACCTGTAAAAGTTAAAGTTTGTCTATTGTTTAAGGAATAAACTGCATTTATTTTTGTTTTAAATTGAAAAAAACCAAAGTCATATTCAGATTTAAATGAGCATGTAAATTGACTTATGTTTTTTAGCGAGTCTAATGTTTTAGCCGCATTTAAAAGTAAACTTGCATTGGTAGAAAATTGAAATTTAGTGTTTCGTTTGAATAAACTATAACTGTTTGTTTTTAATCCAAATTCAAGACCACCAGTATAAATATTGGCATTTTTGATTTTTGATGAAAATTCATCCATATTCATCTGAATATCACTTTGCATTTGCCATTTTGCATTGATATAAGAAATAAATGTATGATGTTTTTTCAAAATCCCAATCTCAATTGCCGATCCTAGATTTCGTAAAACTTCATTTTGGTAACTGTTAAATTGCCTGATTCTATATTTAATATCACTCGTAATCGTGTATTGATCAAACAAATAACGATGTGAAAATTGCAAGCCAATTCTATTTCTATCCATGCTCGAAAATCCTAACAATTTAAATTTGTTTCGATTGTTGTTGCTAATCATCTCATTATGAAAGAAAATTGTAAAAATAGAATTGTAAGTTTCATTCAATGGAATGTTTGACCTGTAATTCATTGTTAGGTCTTCATTGCTTAAACGAAATCCAGCAGTTCGTGCATAAAGAATTGGACTAAAAATAGATTGAACTGCCGAAGTATTTAGACTTAACAATTTTAAACTGTATGGTTTGGGTTTGTTATTGATTGGGAATGGACTCATAAAATATCCATTGCTGCTATCGATAGCATTTAGTTCTTTTTGATTCTTGTTTACAATTAAAACTGTATCGAATGAAAATATTCTATTTTTCAAGGTGTCTTGCGAATAGATGGCTTCATTCAAATTATATCTATTTATACCAATTCCAGCTGCGTTTTGGAAATATTCTGTTATTTGATCATCACCAATGCCATTCAATTGATGGTAATGCATTTCTTTCGTATTGTTTGCTTTTACAACCCAATTGCCATCTATGAAATATAAATGGATCAAACTCTGCTTGTTTTCTATGTTTTGAATAAAGCTTATGTGTGTCGCACTTTCCTCAGTGACATCTAAAAACTGGGATTCCCCTATATTGTTACTGTCTTTATAAATAACAACTTGATTTCCATGAGTATCAATTGAAATTAGGTTTGATTCTATACTGTTGTTTTGAATTAAACCCGATTGAGAAACCAAATAACCACCATCAGAACGCTTGAAAACATAATCATTTATCTTTGATTTGGTTGAATAGATCTCCTTTTTTTCTCCATTCAAGTTTAATCGAATAATTTTAGAAATACCATCGTTTTCATTGATGATCATCAAAAATTTCGAAATATCTTTTAGGAGTTTGTAATGACCATTATTTTCTAATGAAATGAATGTTTTGAGTTCTTGAAATTGATTTGTTTTAGAAATGCGCCATTGATTGTCTATCCAATTCAAAACCCATATTGATGAATCACTGATATTCTTATAAATATCGATTTTGTTAAAAGCTAATTTGGGGAATAGACCAATTTCAGGAGTGCTAAACAATTCTTTTCTTTGATTTTGGTCTATCAAAATCAAATTTTGTATTGTAGACGTAGATCCCAATAAGTAATATTTATATTTATTGCCATATTGCAATAAAGCCAATGATTGCAAATGATTAAATCCGATATCTTTTTGAGGGATGCTTATGTCGACATTTAATTTAGATAATTTCTTAAAATTCTGAATCTCTACAATTCTAAGTCTAAGCCATTTTTTAAATTGTATTCCAAACTGGTATTCAAATGACCCTTCAAAACTATTTGCGTATTTAATTAAGTACCAAAAAGCACTGTTAAATCCTTTTCCTTTTTCTTTTTCAAACATATACCACAGCACTATACCAAAAATGGGTTGTGATGTTTTGGGAATAAAATTGATGTTCTTAAAGTCCCCTTTATGATTTAACTGTTCAAACTTATGAAAATCTGAAACGTTTATCCCTCCAGAAAAATACTGAAGAAACCCTTCAATAAGCCAATTGGGAATGTGTGAGTTTTCGGAAAGATCGTTTTTCTCTCTGTAAGTTAAGCCATACAAATACTCTTGAACACATTGATAAGAATTTGCGTAGCTACATTGAAATCTGATATTTTGAAAGTTTTGACCAATGTAAATAGGAAAATACATTTCGTGTTCAGATTCATCACTCAGCTGTTTTTCAGATAATTGGAAGTTTTTGAATTTTTCAAACGAATTCAATTGATCGAAAACAATCAAATGTATTTTATCCGACATTTTGTATAATAAATTCTTTTCAAGCTGCGCAATAGAATGTTGAGTGAAAGAAAATATTGAATCGATACAAATTCTTTTGTGTTTTAAATTATAATCAATAGACTTTTCCAAAACAATTTCAATTCTGTTTTGAGTTAAAACAATGCAATCATTTTCAATAAATTGAGCCAAAGCAAAATTCTTCAAAAAGATGAACAGAAAAAGAAAGATTATATATGCTTTGATTTTAAACATGATCACTCACACAGATTTCAATTAAGTCAAAAATAGCATTTTTTGAACAAATTCGAACCATCGAATTTGATTTATTGTACATTGTATAATTTTTTAATTCCATTGCCTACATATTCAACTAATTTTCAAAAATAGATTCGTAAATTTGTAAACTATGAGCATGTTAAAAAATACACAGTATTATATTGATTTAGAAGACAAATTTGGAGCGCATAACTATCATCCAATTCCAGTGGTGATTGAAAAGGGCAAAGGAATTCATGTGTGGGATGTTGATGGGAAAGAGTATATGGATTTCCTATCTGCATATTCTGCCGTAAATCAAGGACATTGCCATCCTGATATTATTGCTGCATTAAATCAACAATCACAAATCCTAACTTTAACTAGCCGCGCATTTCATAATAATATCCTAGGTGAGTATGAAAAATACATCACAGAATTATTTGGATACGACAGGGT
>CAIRMY010000203.1 GCA_903879775.1 uncultured Bacteroidota bacterium | reverse complement strand
ATACCCTTGCTGCATCAAATCTAAAAGCCTCCCTGGAGTTGCTGTCATGATGTCAACACCATGTTTAATGGCATTCACTTGGGCTGCTTGTTTCACACCGCCAAAAATAACCACATGTTTTAATTTAATGTTGAGAGAATAATCGCGAATGCTTTCGTCGATTTGTAAAGCCAATTCTCTTGTTGGGGTGAGTATTAATGCACGAATTCCCAACCTCTTTTGGGTCGGTATATCCATTAAATGCTGTATAATTGGGATTGAAAAAGCCGCAGTTTTACCAGTACCGGTTTGTGCGGTTCCTAATAAATCTCTGTGCTCTAATGCCGGTGGAATTGCTTGTTGTTGTATTGGGGTGGGTGTTTCATACCCTTGAACGGCTAACGCGTCGATAATTGGTTGCGCGATACCTAATTTAATAAAATCTTCCAAGGCTGCAAAGGTACGGCTTTATTTTTTATAGTCCACTATTTACTTATTTCAACGATGTTAGCCCAATTATTCTACCTTTGCAGCATGACAGAATTTGAAGAACCCGCAGAAGAATCAATTGAAATGGTGAAAGTTGTTTTTCGCTTTTTTTCAGATTTGTTCGATAAAGAAATGATCGAAACAATGTGGTGTATGCCTTTAGATGCTGAATTGGGTTTGTATCAGCTAGATAACATTCCATTCTATGCCCCTTTAATGGCTGCAGATGATGTTATTTTTGCCGAAAAAGACGATTCAGAAGGAGGGATGCTTGCTTTCAAAAAAGTTGTCGAATCATCTGGCAATTCAACAATTCACATAGTGCGAATGGAAGAATCAAATTCCATAGAATCAATTTTGAAACCTGTTTTCGATTTAGGATGTAACTTCGAAGGAATCAATGAAAATTATCTCGCATTGGATGTCCCTTCAGATATTCAGTATAAAGAAATTAGAAAAATCCTAGATACTTTAGAAGGCAATGATATCATTGGATTTGTAGAATCTTGCTTGTCTGAAATCCATCAAAAACAAATCGATTAATTTCTGAGCTTGAAAAGTTTCTCTATTGAGGGAAACTTAATCTTTTGCATGAAGCTATCTTGGCTTTCATAAATTCCGCGCTTGCCAGAAAATAAATTTGCAATGAAGCAGGCAATGATGAAATAGTGTAAATGCTCAATTCCAAAGAGTTCAAATGCCATTGCCGAACTAGCAAATACACTGTGTGTGGCTCCCGCAAAAACTGCCACAAAACCCAAAGCTGCCAATAAATCTAACGGCAGCGGAATCCATTGAAATAGATAATTACCTAAGGTTGCACCAATGTAAAACAGTGGTGTGACTTCGCCGCCTTTAAATCCAAAGGCCAATGTAAATGTTGTAAGTAAAATTTTAATTAAAAAGTTCATGTCCCTCAAAGGAATGAAAAATGAAGTTTCGATGCCCTTTAATCCAAGTCCGTAATATGCTTTGCAATTAAATGCAGTATATAAAACAACCAAAATTAATCCACCTATAACTGGTTTAATCACATTGTTTTGCGTGATTGCTTTGGCGAAAGTTGAAAAAAGATTTGCGAAAAACGCAAATAATTGTGCCGCAAATCCAAAGCTAATTGAAGCTAAAATGATGAGCAATAAATTGTTAATTGTGATTGGCGTATGCGAAAAAAGATGATATTCACTGTGCCCAACATTCCATAAATAGGTGCAACAAAAATGAGCAATGAAGGCAGTGATGAACGACGGAATGATGAATTTATAAGGGAATTTTTGAAACGTTAAAATTTCGAGGGCGAAAATTGCACCGGCAATTGGAGTTCCAAAAACACTGGCAAATCCTCCGCTGATACCAATACACAGCAATATTTTTCGATCGGTTGAGTTGAAATTTACAAATCGCGAAAATTGATCGGCAATTGAGGTGCTCATTTGAACCGCTGTGCCTTCTCTGCCGGCAGAGCCGCCCAATAAATGGGTGATCAATGTTCCCAAATAAACCATGGGTGCCATTAGTATGGAAATTTTCGAATTGCCATTTTTGAATTCCTTCAAAATGATGTTGTTTCCATCAGATGCTTCCTTTGGTCCAATGAAATACATGTATCCTATGAAAAGTCCTCCAATTGGCAAAAAAAGATAAATCCAAGAGAATTGAGATTGAAGTTGGCTTACGTAATCTAACGACAATAAAAAAATAGCCGATGAAGTACCTGATAAAATGCCAATTATACAACATATGATTGTCCAATTCATTATAAACTTTAACGATTTTCGATTTGTACCAGTATTCATTATATTTATCATATGATTTACCCCAAAACTCGTCTTCCAATAATGAAACAAAATATTTCGTAACGAAGTTAAATTATTATAAGGTCATAGGAACTTCCATCAATAAGATTTCAGAACCTTCCGTTTTTGATAAAATTTGGATCTCGTTAGTTTCCCAAATTCCAAAGCCGTCTCTATGTCCAAGTTCTTGTCCCTCAATCATAAAATCGCCTTTTAAAACGAAAGCGTAAACGCCATTCCCCGATTTTTTTAATTGATAATTTGTTTCAATGTTGGCATCAAAAGTGCCCATATGAAACCAGGCATCCTGATGAATCCAAACGCCTTCATCTGATTCATTTGGAGAAATAATTTGTTGTAGTTTGTTATGACGTTGCGAAACATCCAATGTAATTTGATCGTAACGCGGTGTCACATTCTTTTTATTCGGGAAAATCCAAATTTGTAAGAATTTCACCAATTGATTCTGATTTCTGTTGTATTCGCTGTGCTGAATGCCTGTACCTGCGCTTAACACTTGAATATCGCCATGTTTAATGGTGGCAACATTGCCCATGCTGTCTTTATGTTCCAAATCACCTTCCAACGGAATTGATATAATTTCCATGTTGTCGTGAGGATGGGCTCCAAATCCCATACCTGGATTCACCCGATCATCGTTTAACACCCTTAAGACCCCAAAATGCATGCGTTCAGGATTGTAGTAATTCGCAAAGCTAAATGTGTGGTAACTTTCAAGCCAGCCGTGGTTTGCATGTCCTCTGGTTTCTGATTTGTGAAGGATGGTCTTTGTCATAATCGGTATTCTTTGTGTTTATTTCGGTTTATTTTGTGTTACTCTTAATCTAACATAAGATAAGCAAAAAATGTTTGATTTCCAAATGATACAATCATGTAATTAACTTTTTGGCGATTTGCTTTTTGGAGATTTGCTTTTGCGGGCGTGCATTTCTAGCATCCTCATGTTCTCGGTTTTTACTTCCATTGTTTTTTTTGCATCCCACAATTTCTTCTTGTTTTCTTTGAGCTCTTCCTCTAATTGTATGATGGGAAATGGATAGTCTTTTCCTAGTTCAAATTGATACATCTGCATATCTAAGGCTGTCATTTTCCATGGTTCATGCACAAATACCAATGGCAGATTTGCCAATTCTGGAAGCCAAGTTTTAATGAAAATTCCCTGAGAATCGTGTTGTAAAGAGTTTTTGACAGGATTGTAAACCCTCACAGTATTGATGCCCGTGGTACCCGCTTGCATTTGAAACTGAGGGTAATGAATGCCTGGCTCATAATCTAAGAATAATTTTGCCAAATGATATGTCCCAGTCCTCCAATCCATATACAAATGATGGGTGAGAAATGACACCACCATCGCGCGCATCCTAAAGTTGATCCATCCTGTTTCCTGTAAACAACGCATACAAGCGTCAATCAAAGGAATGCCTGTCCGTCCTTCTTTCCATGCATTTAATTGATTTTGATTCTCATTTCTTTCAATGCCCTCAAAACCTCTGTTGACACATTCCGTTTCATATCTACATTCTTGTTCAAACTTTTGGATGAAGTGACAGTGCCAGTGAAGTCGAGACAAAAAATTCTTGAAAGGTGCTTTGGGCTGAACGTTTTTCATGTGAGAATAGGTAGCCTGATATACGGTTTTTAAGCTTAAATTTCCCCAAGCCAGAAACGGCGAGAGCCGACTACAGGATTTTCGACTTTCATTGGGTTTTGATATAAATGTGCTGTAATGAAATCCGCGATTTTCAAGAAAACTTTTTAAATATTTTAACGCATTTTTTTCACCTGGTGGCTGCATTGTTTTTGAGTAATTTTTAAATTCAACTTTATGCGACTCTGAAAGTTCAAAAGGATTCACAAATACAAGTTTCTCCTGAATGGTATATAAATTACGAATCAATGGTTGACTCATCGCTACATACCATTGCTTGTCCCAATTATCCCTATTTTTAATTCCCCGAATAATGCCATCTCTTTGAAATTCAATCCATAAAATTTGTTTTGACTTAAAAAACACATTGCAATTTTTATCGCGTTGGAAGGTTAATTCAATGCCCGATTCTTGGTAACTGAAAACCTTTTGAATGTCGAACTCAGCTGTTAAAAATTGAAAAACCTCAATGGCTTCGGCATTGAATATTTGAATTTCTTTATTGAATTTGGCCAAGCTTAAATTTGTTTGGAGAATCGATAAATATTGGAATTGTAAATGTCGCAATGAGCAATCCGGGTAATTGATGGTACTCGGCTCAAAAATACAGATCGGCAAATATGGAATTCCCTCTGTTTCCGCTGCATAAAATGGTTCATGGTCTTGACTTCTGATGTCGCGCTTGATCCATACGATATTGATTTTTTTGAGGGACATTGACTTCAAAATTAGATGAATCTGAGTGGCTATCAGTTTTGTTGAATTTTTTTGATGTTTTCGTT
>CAIRMY010000202.1 GCA_903879775.1 uncultured Bacteroidota bacterium | reverse complement strand
TGGTGAGAGTCGTTACATGGTCACAGATTCATCAGAATTTTCAGTAGGAAATAAGAATTCCAAAACGATTTTCGTGATGCATAACTTATCGAAATTGACTTTAAAAAAGGGGAGCAAATTGAATGTTTCAGCTGGCTTGAATAAATTACAAATGACATCTGGTTCAGAGATTGAGATAGGCGAAAATTGCATTTTAGAAATAGGGAATGGAGCTCAATTAATTGTTGAAAGTGGAAGCACGTTACATTTGAAATTGGGCAGTAAAATTATATTGAATGGCCAAGGTGCATTGTTGCATATCAAGGGACATTTGGTCTTAGATTCGGGTGTTTTATTTGAGCCAATTTCACGAGGGTCGTCTTTGGTGGGAATGGTTAAAATTTCTAACAAGGGCTATGGATATGGTGATGGAAAGATTGTAACAAAAGGCAACAATGTAAAGTTGAAATTTACTGGAAATGGCAAAGAAAGCTATTCGAATTTGCAATTGGAAGGTCCTGTTAAATTTCCGTTCACTAGAAACAGTAGTGGAAAGGATATCAATCAATTGATCATAGAAAATTCATGTGTAAATTTTGATGGCAATGGAGCCATTGTTATTGGTGGAAAGGTGAGTTTAAAGGGATCTAAGTTTAAGTCTGTCGATTGGGCGAAAGGAAGTGGAAAAGGATTGATTTATTTAGGTGACAATTTAGAGATTCAGCAGTGCAATTTTGATGATTTGGATACTGGAATTCGAGTGACTGCACACAATTTGGGTTTATTTAATTCAATGAATGGTTTAAGCATTCAAAATTGCAAAGTTGGAATGGTATTTCAGGGTGCGGGAATTCGTATTTCTGGAGGAAAATTTGAATACAACAACAAGGGGATCATTTTTGAGAAGTTAACAGAAGAATTGTTGATTGAAGACTGCATTTTTTCAGATAACAGTGAATATGGTTTGATCGTTTCAAATGAATATGTAAATAAGTCGTATGCTTTCTTTTTGAGAAATGATTTTTACAGGAATAAAATCGGCGCAAAATTCACGAAGCAAAATGTTCTGTCGCGTTGTAATTATTTTGCATTGAATCAAGTCGGTTTCAATGTGATTCAATCGAAGCTGAACATGAGTTTGTCAATTTATAAAAGTTCAAATTTCTTAGAAAAATCAATAAATGGCGGTAACAATTCATTTTCAAATAGTTATACAACTTCAATTCTGTTAACAGAAGCGATGCCTTATTTAGAGGGCAATAACAATTTCAATAGATCTGTGAATTTCAGTGGCAGTAAAATCCATATTTCTGGAAGTGTAGAGATGGATTACAACGAGCCATACTGGGATGCGAGCTTAACAAAGTTGCTGCTTGGTTCAAATTATTGGTATCCAAAGAGAAACAATTTCAATGCAGATTCTATTGACTTTCATTATGTGGATTTGGTTACTGGGGGAACTGCTTCAAACAATGGAAAACCAATCAAATTAAGTGGTGGTTTAAGTGGTAAATTCAATGAAGATTTGTGTTACAATGCATCTAAGCAAACTGACCTTGCAGATGGCTTTAAAGCGGAGAAAAAGGATGAAAACCAGATGGGTCAGCCAAAAGACAAGGTGATTGTGAGTGGAACTTCTGACGGATTTAGGGTTGAGGGCGAAAATGTGAAGATATTTGTGTATAACAGCAGTGGTCAAATTGTATTCAAGGGTGAAACTACCGGTTCGGGGAGTCATTTTTATAATTTGTCGACAGGAATTTACTTCGTGAAAGTATCGGGAATTGCTGGATCTGAGTCTAAAAAAATATTCGTAACAAATTGATTGATTGTAGTTTGAGAAATATACGGAAACCAACATGTTAATTTGTTGAATACATTGTGGTAAAGAATTGACTACATTTAACAATGAATCAGTTAGATAGCGTTAATTTTGTAAAATGAGATTGACATTTTGGGGTGCCGCCAGGCAGGTTACTGGAAGCATGCACATGCTTGAGCTAGCTGGCGGCACACGTATATTAATAGATTGTGGTTTAGATTACGAGAATAGAAAAGAGTTTGAAAATAAGAATGCCAATTTCCCTTTTCAGGCATCAGAAATTGATTTATTGATAATAACGCACGCACACATTGATCACACTGGAAATGTTCCAAATTTAATTAAACAGGGATTTGCTGGTGAAATTTTGTGTACGGGTGCAACGTTAGAATTGAGTGATTTTTTGTTACACGATAGTTTAAACATTCAAAGAATGGAAATGCAAAAGAAGCGTAAACAATCGTCGCGCAAGAAGGGGAAAGTGAAATTTGGGAATATTCCGCAGCCGCTTTATGCAAAAAAACATATTGTAGACATGATTCAGATGGCAAGAACTCTTGAAATTGGTGAGAATTACAAATTCAACGATGAGGTTATGGTGAGTTTTCATACGTCAGGTCATATTTTAGGTGCAGTGAGTGCGCGTTTGGAAGTGAAAGAGGAAGGCAAGACAAAAGTGATTGGATTTACAGGAGATTTAGGCAACTACCGTTCAAAATTGGTTCCAGATCCAATTCCAATGAAGGGTTTACAATATTTGATTTCAGAGAGCACTTACGGAGGCCGAAAGCACATTACTGATAGTCGTTTGGCTGAGGAATTTATACTTGAAGAGGTTCTAGATGCGTGTGTAAAACGCGGCGGAAAGGTTGTGATTCCTGCATTTAGTGTTGGAAGAACCCAGGCCATTATTTTCACATTACACCAACTGTATCGCGAAGGTAAATTACCGAATATTAAGATATTCACCGATAGTCCTTTAGCCATTAAGAGCACAAAGGTTTATCAATACAACATGCAATACTTGAATGAAGAAGCAAAGCAATTTCAATCTAAGTATGGATCATTGTTTGATTTTCCATTATTGCATGTGATTGAAGATGAAAGACAGAGCGAAATTTTGAGTGTATTGCCGGAACCGTGTGTGATTATTTCTGCGGCTGGAATGGTTGAAGGTGGTAGAATACAAATGCATGTGAGAAACAATGTTGGTCACGATGAAAACACGATTTTAATTGCAGGATTTTGTGCTGAGGGAACTTTAGGAGATCGTTTGTTAAGTGGTCAGGATTTTGTAGAAATTGATCACAGAAAACGACCAGTTAGGGCTGTAATTAAAAGAACAGATGTATTTAGTGCTCATCCAGATCATCCTCAATTGTTAGATTATTTTGATCGTTCTAATGATGGTCAATTGAAAAAATTGTTTTTGGTTCATGGAGATGCAACTCAAATGGACACTCTGGCTGCAGATGTAAAGGGTTGTGAGGTTGTAACTCCTAACAAAGGCCAATGGTTTGATTTAGATTGATAAAGTCGTTTAACATATTGCTTTGGCCGTTGTCGGTGATTTATGGCAGCATAGCTGGTTTAAGGCGATTGTTTTATGAGTTGTTTCAACTTAGGACGGAATTAGACATTCCGACTGTTATTGTCGGAAATCTTACGGTTGGGGGAACAGGAAAAACACCAATGGTTATTTACTTATCTGAATTGTTAAAATCATCCTATAACGTGAGTGTTTTGAGCAGAGGGTACGGTAGAAAAACCAATGGTTTTTTAGAAGTTCAATTGGATTCGAAAGCCACAAACGTAGGGGATGAGCCAAAAGAGGTGAAATTTCAACATCCAGATATTCCTGTTTTTGTTTGTGAAAATAGAATTGTAGGCATTGAAACGATAAAGGAGCATAATGAAAATGTGAATTTAGTATTGCTCGATGATGGTTTTCAGCATTTGCCTTTAAGGGGCAAAGTAAACCTCATTTTGAGTAATTATCACCGACCATTTTATGAAGATTTTGTAATGCCATCGGGCCGATTGAGGGAATTTAAGTCAACTGCTAAGGGCGCCGATATAATTGTTGTCACCAAATGTCCTTCAGAATTAAAAAAAGAAGAGGCGTTGAAAATAGAGTCGTTGTTAAGTCATTATTGCAAACAGATTTTCTTTGCAACGTACCCCATTTCTAAACCTAAAGTGCTTTTGGGGGACAAAGATTTGGGTTTGAATACGAAGGTTGTATTGGTTACAGGAATTGCCGAAGGGAATAAAACGAGGGAAGAATTGAATGATTTTGAAGTGGTGAAGCACTTTAATTACCCAGACCATTCAAACTTTTCAAAGAATAATTTATTGGAGTGGATACAATATTGCAATGATTTTGAAGTAGAGAATATTGTGTTAACGCGAAAAGATTCAATGAGGTTGATGGGATTAATTGTAGCTGAAGGAATGGATTTTGGATCGATCAATGTGTATGAAATTCATACAGAAGTGTCGTTTTTGTTTGAAACGGCCGAAACATTTAAAAAAGTATTAATTGATTTATTATGAAACATATAAAAATATTTAGCATTGGAATTTTATTTGTTATTATGGCGAGTATTGTTCCTAGTTGTACAACTTCAAAGAACATTGTTTTTGAAGAATTTACTTCAGTAGATGCTGGTGGATGGGATTGGAAGGAGCGTAAGAAATTTAAGTTTACAATTACCGACGATCAGCATTATTACACGATTAATTGTGGACTAAGAATTACGGGAAGTTATGCATATAGTAATATTTGGATGATTTATTCAATGAAGGGTCCAAATAAATTCCAGCAAAAGAATCAATTTCAGTTAGTTTTATCAGATAACTTGGGAAAGTGGACTGGAACAGGGGTATCGAATTTAGTGAGTTTTCAGGAGCCGTTTTTGCAGAATTTGAAACTTGCCAAGGGTGAATATATCGTAGAATTCAATCAAAACATGCGTGATGAAAAGCTGAAGGAGGTGAACAATGTTGGCATTCAAGTTGTGCGTGGGCAGTTGATTTTATAAGCAATTTAAGTAGCGAAGATTATGGTAGTGAAGGGATATGCATCGGCGTTGCATGGGGTGAATGCTACAAAAGTAATTGTGGAGGCCAATGCCACTACAACGCCCGAGTTTGCAACATTTATCATTGGGTTGCCCGATGTTGCGGTGAAGGAGAGTTTGTTTCGTTGCGATGCAGCGATACGCAATTCAGGGTTTGAGCCAATTAGGCAAAAAATGGTGATCAATTTGGCGCCGGCTGACATCCGAAAGGAGGGTAGCGCTTATGATTTGCCAATTGCTGTAACAATGTTGGCGGCGAGCTTTCAAATTCAAGAGGACAAACTTGGCGATTATATTATCATGGGGGAATTGGGATTAGATGGCAGTGTTTTGCCCATTAAAGGTGCTCTTCCAATTGCAATTCAAGCCATGAAAGATAAGTTTAAGGGATTTATTTTGCCCAAGGAGAATGCTAGAGAGGCCGCGATTGTTAAGGATTTAGAAGTTTACGGTGTGAGCAATCTAAAAGAAGTTGCTGATTTTATTTCTGGTGTTTCTGACTTGCCGCGAGAATTTGTTGATCCAAGGTTGGAGTTTGAACAGTCGATTAATGATTATGATGTTGATTTTAAGGATGTTCAAGGACAAGAAAACATTAAGCGGGCAATGGAAATTGCGGCTGCGGGTGGACATAATTTAATATTATTTGGCCCTCCAGGGGCGGGTAAAACAATGTTGGCGAAGCGATTGCCATCGATTATGCCCCCTATGACATTACATGAGTCGTTGGAAACAACAAAGATTCATTCGGTGGCTGGTAAATTGGGTCGAAATTCGTCGTTGATGGCAGTGCGTCCATTTAGATCGCCGCACCATTCTATTAGTGATGTTGCATTGGTTGGTGGTGGTAACAATCCTCAGCCTGGAGAAATTTCATTGGCGCATCACGGGGTATTATTTTTAGATGAATTGCCGGAGTTCAAGAGATCTGTCTTAGAAGTGATGCGACAACCGTTGGAAGAACGCAAGGTGACAATCTCTCGATCGAGATGGAGCGTTGACTATCCAGCATCGTTTATGTTGGTTGCAAGCATGAATCCTTGTCCGTGTGGATACCACAATCATCCCACAAAGGCATGCACTTGTGCACCGGGTTCGGTGAATCGATATTTGGGAAAAATTAGTGGTCCATTGTTAGACAGGATCGATATACATATAGAGGTTACCCCAGTTACGCATGATGAGTTAACATTGAGGAATAATTCTGGTGAGTCGAGCGCTGATATTAGGGCAAGGGTGATCAAGGCGAGGCAGGTTCAGGAGGATCGATATAAAGAAACTCCGGGCATTTTTAGCAATGCAATGTTACCGAGCAATCGGGTACATGAATACTGTGAGATACCGGCAGCTGGTCAAGTTTTGTTGAAGGCTGCCATGCAAAAGTTAAATTTGAGCGCTAGGGCGTATGACAAAATACTCAAGTTAAGCCGAACCATTGCTGATTTAGCTGGGTCAGAGAAGATTCAAATAGAGCATTTAGCCGAGGCCATCCATTTTAGAAGTTTGGACAGAGAGGGAATGTTGGGGTGATTGCAAATGGTGACGAAAGATAAAATGAGGCACTATCTTTTAATTTATTTAATGGACTTTTAAAGGACATTCCTTTTTGATTTTTCTATTTGGCATTTAATAAAATTAAAATGGTTGACAACGATTAAATAAAAATATGTTATTTAATTAATTCAACGAATAAATCATATTTGGATTGTGAACTACTAAATAATTGAATACGTGTACCAAATTTGTACACCCCAGAAATCGAATATATTAATTTATTGCAGTTAGATTTGAGCAAATCAGCTCTTGCTGCTTTATGGAAGATTATATACTAAGTCGATTAAAAGTTTCAGTAGAAAGAAGATTTGGTAAAACTCCGATAACTAAATCTGACATGGAGTTTCTAGCGTCAGATATTTATCTAAAAACAAAGCATTTAGTTAGTTATAACACCTTAAGACGCTTTTTTGGAACTGTAAAATCTACAAAAACCTCCAGTTCAGTATTAGATTTTTTTGCTGAATATTGCGGATATAAGTCTTATCGTGAATTTGAAAATTCCAACATCCCAGATTTAAATTTTAACATTTGGAACAGACTATCTGAATTTGATGAAATCGATGATTCAATCTATTCAGAACTCAAACAAAAAGCCTTGTTACAGGATCCTGTTGCCTTATCAAATTTATTTTATTTATTTCAAAAATTTGTTTCTATAAAACCGGTTGAAGAATGGAGTTATTTCTATTACAATTTGAAATTGGATTGTCATAAGACTACGGAAAACAATATTCTCATTTTAATGGCCAACATGATTGGTGAATTT
>CAIRMY010000201.1 GCA_903879775.1 uncultured Bacteroidota bacterium | reverse complement strand
TTCAGGAATGGCATATGACAATACAATAACGAGGGCAAAAACACCTAAAACTGTTACTAATATTTGATTTTGAGATTTTTTCTTGTCGATGGTCGACACCCAACTAATGACTATAAATGCCAGTAAGAATATAAGCAATTGTCCCGACAATCCCAAATCCGTAAATGAATGTACACTTGCTTCTCCTAAAATTCCACTTCTGGTGAGGAAAGTTGCATAGAGCACTAACCAAAAAGATAATTGTGTGAGTAAATGTGAAGTGAAAATATGTCGGCCGGTATTCTTAGATATCAGCATTAAATGCACAGCAGCTGCCATAATTAACCATGGCAACAATGAAGCGTTTTCAACTGGATCCCAAGCCCAATATCCACCAAATGACAATGATTCGTAGGCCCAAAAACCACCCATGATGATTCCTGTTCCTAAAATACCTACACAAATCAAACCCCATATCAACGCTGGATCAATCCAACTGCGATCTTCTTTTCTCCATAGCCCTGCGATACTGTAAGCAAATGGAACGATGGCTACAGCAAACCCAAAGAATAAGGTTGGAGGGTGAATGACCATCCAATAATTCTGTAAGAGTTGATTTAATCCATTTCCATCTTTAAAAACTTGCAAATAATTACCAATACCCAATTGACCAAGTATTGGAATTTGAAGGAAATCAGGACGTTGTTCTCTCAACAAATCGAAAGGACTGCTGCCGAATTTAAATTCACCCAGGTGAAATCCAACCAACATAGAACTGAGTGCAATTTGAGCAAATGCAATGATTGTCATTGTACTACGCTCCCATTTCTTGGAAACTTTAATCAGCACCAAGCCAATAACTGCATTCCAAAACAACCACAATAGAAAACTTCCCTCTTGTCCTTCCCAAAAACAAGAAATCATATAATATACAGGCAACGACAAGCTGCTATGTCGCCAAGCGTAATAATATTCGAATCGGTGATTAAAAATGATAGCGAAAAGAATTACAAAGACAGCAATCACAGAAAATGTGTGAACATAGAAACTTCTTCTAGCGAAAATTGCTTCTTGATTTGAGTCGTTTCTTACCGATCTAAAATAGAAAATCGTAGATAATAAAGCGGATACAAACATAAGAACGACGAATATTTGGCCCAAATTTCCGAGCCAAAGCCATTCTCCATTGAATGTAATAATTTCTGATTTTGTTTGCATCAAATTGTTACGTTAGTCTTTTACAGGAGTGTCTTCGTATTTTGAAGGACATTTACTGAAGATTGTTTTAGCATGGAAATACGCACCTTCGCTGCTTCCGATGATTAAGATTTTTTCGGATCTTTCTAAATCCTGTGGCTTTGGCTTCAAGTACTTCACCATTTTTTCAGTCCCCAAGGAATCAATTGCTGAGAAAATCAGCAAATTTGGATCTTTTTGGGGATCATATTGAATTTCTTTTGCCTTATTCAATTTGCAATAAACGTGATATTCTTTGTTCGGCTCTTCTTTTGCCAATGAATCTGCAGCATTAAAAGAAACTATTTGTGTGGTATTTCCATAAACACTCACAACCGCAGCAACGCCAATACTTGCCAAAATTAGCAATGCTATATGTAATGGTTTCATTTATTTTTGAATTGTTTTTCTAATTTAGACATTTTGCGATCTAAACGCAATAAATAAACTACAATTCCTAAAAAAATGAGGACCAACACAGATGCCACCACATTGAATTTGGCATTTCCTCTTAGCATTTCTTTTGCTGATTCAGAAACTCCGTTTTCGTTATTTTGGGAAACAGAACTGCCTGCTATCAAAAATGTTTGAACCCCTAAAGTAATTGTTAAAGCTATGGTTTTTAATTTATTCATTGTTTTCAATTTCTTGCATTTTGTTTTTTAAGTTTTCATAACGATATCTAAG
>CAIRMY010000200.1 GCA_903879775.1 uncultured Bacteroidota bacterium | reverse complement strand
TTGAAAAAGCAAAATCAACACATGAAGAAGGCAAATTGGATATGACCGATATGGTTACAACCATTGAATCCAAAATTAAAGAAGCACAATCTAACGTTTATTCTAATTTAACCGGTTGGCAGAAAGTTCAAATTTCTCGTCACCCTGATAGACCTTATACCCTAGATTATATTGAAAATATATGCACCGACTTTGTTGAATTGTATGGCGACAGACAAGTTAAAGACGACAAAGCAATTGTTGGGGGTTTTGCAAAAATAGACGGCCAGCCTTTCATGGTAATTGGACAACAGAAAGGTAGAAATACAAAACAACGTCAATATAGAAATTTCGGAATGCCTAATCCTGAGGGATATAGAAAAGCATTGCGTTTGATGAAGCTTGCTGAAAAGTTTCATGTTCCGGTATTGACATTAATTGACACTCCAGGCGCAAGTCCAGGTTTAGAAGCTGAGGAACGCGGACAAGGCGAGGCAATTGCGAAGAATCTATTTGAAATGGCAACATTGGAAGTTCCAATTATTTGTGTTGTTATTGGCGAAGGTGCTAGTGGTGGCGCATTAGGCATTGGAGTTGGCGATAAGGTCTTAATGATGGAATATACCTGGTATAGTGTGATTAGTCCTGAAAGTTGCTCTAGTATTTTATGGCGTACATGGGATAAAAAAGAGTTGGCAGCCGAAGCTTTAAAATTATCGTCTACTGATATGTTAAATAACAAATTGGTTGATGGTGTGATTAAAGAACCAATCGGTGGAGCTCATCACGATCCATCTGAGGCATTTGCTCAATTGAAAGATGCAGTGATAAAAGAATTTACGGCACTAAATCAAATGACAATAGAAGATTTGGTTTCTACGCGAATCAATAAATTCTCTGAAATGGGAGTTTTTGTTGAGGCGTAAGATATTTGATTATTGTCCCAATTTCTGAGTTAAATATTTCGCTATGACCAACAGAATCGTTGAATTATTCAAGATTAAATACCCAATTATTCAAGGTGGAATGATTTGGTGTAGTGGATGGGAATTGGCGTCGGCAGTAAGCAATGCTGGTGGTTTGGGTTTAATTGGTTCTGGCAGTATGTATCCTGAAGTTTTAAAAGAGCATATCCAGAAATGCAAGGCTGCCACGGATAAACCTTTTGGAGTCAATGTCCCTCTACTGTATCCCGATATAGAAAAGCATCTAGAAATCATTGTAAATGAGGGTGTTAAAATCGTTTTTACTTCTGCGGGAAACCCAGCAAAATATACTTCTTGGTTAAAAAGTCATGGAATTACCGTTGTTCATGTTGTGGCAAATTTAAAATTTGCAAAAAAATGTGAGGAAGCGGGTGTAGACGCAATAGTAGCTGAGGGATTCGAGGCTGGTGGTCACAATGGCCGTGAGGAAACCACTACAATGTGTTTAATCCCGATGATACGAAAACAATGCAATTTGCCTTTAATTGCGGCAGGTGGCATTGGAAATGGCGAATCAATGGCGGCTGCACTGTGTTTGGGAGCGGAAGGCGTTCAGGTTGGAAGTCGATTTGCTGCAACGCATGAAAGCAGTGCACACATTGCATTTAAAAATGAAATTATAAATGCCAAAGATGGTTCTACCGAGTTAACTTTGAAAGAATTAACTCCAGTTCGTTTACTCAAAAATGAATTCTACAAAGAAGTTCAAACAGCATATGCAAACAATGCTAACACTGAACAATTACATGAATTATTAGGCAGAGGACGCGCTAAAAAAGGCATGTTTGAAGGCAATTTAGAAGATGGCGAGTTGGAAATTGGTCAAGTGAGTGCCTATATCAACGATATTGTTTCAGCCAAAGAAGTGGTAGATGAATTGATTTCTGGTTGTAAATTAGCGCTTGAACGGGTGAATGATCAATTTGATTTCTAGTTGACTTAATAAATTTTGTGTACCCATTCAGTGAGTTAATTTTGTAAAAAGTATGTTAGAAACGGAGCAGTTAAAATGGAAGGTGATTTATACATCAAGTCGCCAAGAGAAAAAGGTTTCTGCTTATTTAACTAAATTTGGGATAGAACATTATTTACCTATTTACAGAAGTTTAAGGTATTGGAAGGACCGCAAAAAATGGTTAGAATTGCCATTGTTCAACGGTTATATTTTTGTAAGGCCAACCGATAATCAGCGCGATGAAGCTTTGAGAATACCCGGGGTTGTGAAATATATCAGGCACAATGGCGCTGATGCAATTATTCCTGAAATGCAATTGAATTTGATTCGTGAGTTTATTGAATATGGATATTCTGTGAGTCAATACGATCCATCTGAGAATCTTGAAATTGGCGATGTTGCGGAAATCATGGAAGGACCTTTGCGGGGACATGAAGCTGAAATTTCAAAAATAGGAGATGAATCTTACCTTTTGGTCACAATTGAAGCAATGAATCAAAGTTTTAAGGTTAAATTGCCAAAAGAAATATTAAAATTGCGTCGTAAAAAACCAAAAGAGGAAATCAAACCATTATGGTAGGAGATAAAATATTATTGTTGTCGCCACATACCGACGACGGAGAATTGGGTTGTGGAGCAACTGTTTCGAAGTTAATTCGGGAGGGCAAACAAGTTTATTATGCGGCATTTAGTGCTTGTGAGCAAAGTGTTCTGCCGAATTTCCCTAAAGATATTCTCATTAGTGAGGTTAAAGCGGCAACGTCTACTTTAGGCATTCCTGAGGCCAATTTGAAGTTATTTCGTTACGATGTAAGGACCTTTAATTATCACCGCCAAGCAATTTTAGACGATTTAATTCTTTTGAGGGAAACAATTCAACCCGATACCGTTTTAATTCCGAGTGTGAACGATATTCACCAAGACCACAAAACAATGGCTGAGGAAGCCCTGCGTGCCTTTAAATTCATGAATATTTTTTCATATGAATTGCCGTGGAACAATTTAAATTTTAATACCTGTGCATTTGAAGTTGTTACTGAAGAAGATGCTCAATGCAAAGTAAATGCATTGGCACAATACAAAAGCCAAGCACACCGCCCTTATGCCAATGAAGAATTTTTAAGATCTCAATTGAGAATGCGTGGAGTTCAAGTCGCCCAGCGTTACGCTGAGGTGTTCGAAGTTGTGCGTTTGGTTATGAATTAATTTCATTCAATCTTTTTCGATAATTAATATTTAATACTAAATTCGCCCTTAATGGTCATATCTCAAATTGTATTTGCCCTATTCCTAGCTACTGGAGTTTATTTCTTTGCAGGAAGTGTTGGTGTCATTCGCCGTAATATTTTTTTAGGAAAAGACATCGATTTAAGTGACAATCCTGCGGCTCGCTGGAAACAACTTTTTTGGGTTGCCATGGGTCAAAGCAAAATGGTAAAGAGACCGGTTGCTGGCTTTTTTCATATCTTGATTTATTTGGGATTTGTGCTCATAAACATAGAGGTTTTAGAAATCATGATAGATGGTCTATTGGGTACCCATCGATTTTTTGCCCATTACATAGGAAACATTTATAATGTTGCCATTGGATTTTTTGAAATCTTGGCATTCGGTGTGATTGTGGCTTGTGTGGTGTTTTTGTGGCGCAGGTATGTTTCTAAAATCCCTCGATTGCAAATGCCTGAGTTAAAAGGTTGGCCAATGAAAGACGCCACTATTATTTTGGTAGTTGAAATTGTTTTGATGGGAGCCTTGCTACAGATGAATGCTGCTGAGCAAGTTTTACAGCATAGAGGAGTCATGGAAAAGCATGGAAGTTTTCCAATTAGTCATTTTTTGGTTCCATTTTTTGAGGGATTTTCAGACGGCTCTTTAATATTTTTAGAAAGATCTGCTTGGTGGTTCCATTTTGTGGGAATATTGGTGTTTTTAAATTATGTACCATTTAGCAAGCACTGGCATATTATCATGAGCTTTCCAAATGTGTATTATAGTTCTTTGACTCCGAAAGGTCAATTTACGAATATGGCTTCAGTTACCACTGAAGTTAAGTTAATGATGGATCCTTCGGCTCAACCGCCAGAGGGTTATGAAGCCCCTTTGGGATTTGGCGCAAAAGATGTCCAAGATTTAACATGGAAGAATTTGATGGATGCTTATTCCTGCACAGAATGTGGCAGGTGTAGCAGCGTTTGTCCTGCAAATATTACCGGCAAATTGTTAAGTCCAAGAAAAATCATGATGGACACAAGAGACAGGCTTGAAGAGGTTGGAAAAGCAATCGATGCTGCGAAGAAAGCTGGCTCTCCAATTGAGGGTAAAGTTGAAGATGGCAAAGATTTACACAGCTACATTAGCGCGGAAGAATTGTGGGCTTGTACCACTTGCAATGCCTGCGCCGAAGCTTGTCCTGTAAATATCAATCCAGTTGATATCATTTATCAGTTGCGCCAATACAAGGTTATGGAACAAAGTGCAGCGCCTAGTGAGTTGAACGGTATGTTTACAAATATGGAAAATAACGGAGCACCTTGGCAGTTCAATCAGAACGATAAAGGTAACTGGGCAAACAGTTAAAAAAACTGCGATTCGTTAAATTTTCTTGAAATGGTGGTCGATTATTTATCGATTTCCGTAAAATCTGCAATTATTAACTGATAAATGTTTATTATCTTTGAGGTCTCATGAGCAGTTTTTTAAATAATATGTTGATTTTAGGTATGGGTACCGGTGAAGTTGTTGTTGTAGCATTAATTCTGTTATTGTTATTTGGCGGCAAAAAAATTCCTGAATTGATGCGTGGTTTAGGCCGCGGTGTTCGCGAATTTAATGATGCAAAATCAGGCATCAAGAGCGAAATTCAAAAAGGAATGAACGACGAACCAAACCCAGATTCTAAAAATTGAAAACATACAATCGCATCGCTGAAATTCGTTCGGATATCAGTGCAGGTGCGGTTTCGTGTGTCCAACTTGTAAATCAGTATCTTCAAAACATTGAAGGTAAGAAGCATTTAAATGCATTTTTGGAAGTGTGGGCAGATGAGGCTTTATTGCGCGCTGCAGAAATCGACGAAAAGATTAAGCAAGGCACCGCTGGTCGCTTAGCTGGGGTTGTTATTGCCTTAAAAGACGTACTTGCTTATAAAAATCACAAGGTGAGCTCATCTTCAAAAATATTGGAGGGATTTGAGTCATTGTATTCAGCCACCGCTGTGCAACGTTTGTTTGACGAAGATGCAATTTTCATAGGTCGCACAAATTGCGATGAATTTGCAATGGGTGCTTCGAATGAAAACAGTGCTTATGGACCAGTGAAAAACGCTGCCGACGAAAGTTGTGTTCCTGGAGGTTCTTCGGGAGGAAGCGCTGTTGCAGTTCAAGCCAATATGTGTCATTGTGCCTTGGGTACAGATACCGGTGGTTCAATTCGACAACCGAGTGCATTTACAGGAACGTTTGGATTTAAGCCAACCTACGGATTGATTTCTCGTTGGGGTTTGTTGGCCTATGCCTCTAGCTTCGATCAAATAGGACCAATGACAAAGAGTCTTGAAGATTCAATGTTATTAACTGAAATTATGTCGGGTATGGATGCGCACGATGCAACCATGCGTCAGCAATCGGCTGATCAATATTCTCAGCCAGTGTCCCCCAAAAAAGCAAAATTTGCTGTGATGAATGAAGCCATTCACCATGATGGAGTTGATGCTGAAGTGAAAGAATCGTTTAAGAAATTATTGGAAAAATTAGAAGCTGCAGGACATGAGATTCAGTTTTTTGATTTTCCATTACTAGAACAAATGGTTCCCACCTATTATGTTTTAACAACGGCTGAAGCTAGTAGTAATTTATCGAGATATACAGGAATGTTATATGGTAAGCGCAGTGAAAACGCGCACGATTTGGAATCAACATATGTTTTAAGTAGAACTGAGGGATTTGGTGCCGAAGTGAAACGCAGAATTATGTTGGGAACATTTGTATTGTCGAGTGACCAATACAATGCGTATTACAATAAAGCGCAGAAAGTTCGAAGGGTCATTCAAGACCAAACGAACGAAGTTTTGGCTGATGTTGATGCCATTTTAATTCCTACAACAAGCACACCAGCATTTAAATTGGGCGAGAAAAGTAAGGATCCAATTGCTATGTATTTGGCTGATTTGTTTACAGTTCAAGCGAATTTAGCTGGGAATCCTGCAATATCATTGCCATTATTTGAAACCAAGGCAGGTTTGCCTATTGGAATTCAATTGATGGGTAAATCATTTCAAGAACAAGAATTATTTAACTTATCACAGTTGTTGGTAGAAACATGCAGTTCATGAAGCGGAGTTTAAAGTTTTTATTGCTGGCTTTTTTACTTTGGAGTGGGCTAGGGGCTCAATCTGTGAAGGTTGAAAAGGAAATTAAAAAGCTAGAGTCTAGAGGATTGCCTTATTTTTACAATACCGAAGTTGAGCAATATACCCAAGATTGGTTGATGAATGAAAATGGAGGAACATCCATTGTTTTAGGTCGTTATAAATATTATAGTCAGCAAATAGATCAAGTTCGCAGAAAATACGATTTGCCTTGGTTTGTTGCTGTGATTCCTGCTTCGAATACTGGTTTTGAGCCACGTTATAAAGACGAGAATGGCAATTCTGGTATATGGCCAATGTCGTATTTGATTGCAAAGAAATATGGCTTAAAACAAATGGCATTGTACGATGAGCGTAGAGATCCTCAAGCATCAACAGTTGCTGCTTGTAAATATTTGAAAGATCTGTATATCATTTACGGCGATTGGTTGAAGGTGATTACAGCATTTAAAATTGGTCCTGCAAGATTGAATCAAGTGATTCATTCCGCTGGCACTTTAAATTTTTCAGAAATATTTGAATTTTTAGAACCGGAGGAAAGAATTCCTGTGGTGCAATTTTATGCGGCTGCGGTTGCCTTAAATTACAGTCAAGAAGCTGGTGTTATTGGGGAAGTTCCATTTTCACAAGTTGAATCTGATACTGTGAGTTCTGTGAACGTAATTGTTCCGTTTTCGTTAATTCAAGATCATTTCAAAATGGATGAAGTGGTTTTTAGAAATTTAAATCCTTCATTGAAAACAAATTATATTCCTTTTATGGGTAGACCTTTTGTTTTTAAACTGCCAAAGAAGGAAGCTAAAAATTTTAGGTTGAAGAAAGATTCAATTTTATATTGGTTAACGGCTCAGCCAATAAAGCCAATACAATATGATACTTTAATTGAAGTTTTAGAGAATAATGATACTGTGACAATCATTAAATCTGCTGAAGAGGTTGAGGAAGAAGAAAGTACCATTATTCCGAGAGCGCGCTCTCAAAAGAAAATTTGGGTAACCTATAAAGTTAAAAAGGGAGATGCATTGTTTACCTTAACAGATATTTTTGATTGTTCAGCCCAACAGTTGCGTTCTTGGAATCGTATTCGAGGTAATTATTTAGCAGTTGGGAAAACCCTGAAATTCTATGTTTTGGCAGATAAAAAAGCGGTTTATTTAAAATTGAACAAAATGGATCTTACTGAAAAACGTAAAGTTGCCGAACAAGATTGATGAAAAAGGTTGTTGTTTGTGTCATTTTTATACTCTTTTTCCTTGGGTTAAAAGCGCAGTCAGCGGTTACAAAAAAGTCAAAACCTTTTTTAATACATTCAATTGAGGAACCTATAAAAGTTGATGGTGTATTGGATGAAGGTGTATGGAATGGTTTAAGAACAAGAACTCATGAACATGCTTTCGTACAGCATTATCCATACGATACTTCTGTATCTCAAACAAGGACCAATTTTGAGTTGGCACATGATGATAAATTCTTTTATGCAGCCTTTGTTTGTGAAAACAAGAATCCGCATAAACCATTTGTAGTGCAGAGTTTAAAACGCGATTTTAGTGTACTTACCAACGATGCTGTTATTTTATCGATTTCTCCATTTATAGATGGTCAGAATGGTTTCTCATTTGGGGTAACACCTTATAATGCGCAAAGAGAAGGAGCCATTGAGAATGGGGGAATAATGGGTGTCACAACTGCTTGGGACCAAGTTTGGTTTAGTGAGACAAAAATTTCTGATAGTTTTTGGATTGCTGAAATGGCAATTCCTTTTTCGAGTATTCGGTTTACAAAAGGCTCAAAGGTTTGGAGTTTTAATGTGTCTAGAATTGATTATAGAAACAATGAAATTAGCAGTTATGTGCGTGTTCCCAGAAATTTCAATATCAGTTCATTGGTATTTTCTGATTCTTTAATTTGGGAACAACCGTTGGAGGTAAAAACGAAGAAATTTGTACTGATTCCTTATTTAAGTGGTAACTTTTTATCGGCCGGACCAGGCGTAAAATTTTCAAATTCACCGAAAATGGGAATCGATGCTAAGGTAGGATTAACGTCGAGTTTGAATTTAGATATCACCGTAAATCCTGATTTTGCAAATGTGGATGTGGATGTTCAGCAATTGAATTTAACCCGATATAGTTTGTATTTTCCTGAACGCCGCCAGTTTTTCATTGAGAATAGCGATTTATTTGCAAATTTTGGTTTTCGTCAAATTCGTCCCTTCTTCTCTAGGCGTATTGGGTTGAATGATCAATATGATGGAAACATTCCGATATTATATGGTTTGCGAATTTCTGGAAAATATGGCAATGGCTTGAGATTGGGGGCTATGAATTTAACCACCGATGAGGTTGTGGCTAGAAATAATACACAAATAAATCGTTCAAACTATACCGTTTTGGCATTTCAGAAAAAGGTGTTTAACTCTTCTAACATTGGAATGATTTACGTGAATGATGTTGTATTGGGTAAGAAATTTGCAGATTCTGGAGAACTAAAACAGAAGTCCGATTATAATAGTATTCTTGGAATAGAATATAACTTACTCACTAAGGGTAATACTTGGTCGGGTAAGGGTTTTATCATGAAATCATTTTATCCTGGATTATCGAATGGCATGGGCTATGCACACGCAACTTGGTTGTTGCGCAGAACACTAAATTGGATGTTCATGTGGAACCACGAATATGTGAGCCAACATTTTAAGGCAAGGAGCGGATTTGTTCCGAGGGTAGACAATTATGATCCTTCAACAGGGAGAGTCAAAAAGTTTGATTATTGGCGATTAGAACCGGAGGTAAAATATACCTATTACCCAAGTCAAAATAATATAGTCAATAACATTTCTGTAATGTTGTATAATTCAAGTTATTACGATAGTATGTTTGTTCCTACCGAATCAAATTCTGAAATAGGATTTGATTTTAATTTTCAGAATAGCGCTGTGATTCATACGAGTTTAGATCACGAATATTATCGATTATTTTTACCTTTTGCACCAGTAGATTTGCCTGGAGGAGGTTATTTTACGGGTCAGTTTAATTGGCTTAATTGGCATACTGAGTTTTCTACGAATACAAGAAAGCCGATTACGGCATCAGTTGAATTTACAACGGGAAAATATTTTATTGGGTATAAAAATGAATTTAATGCCACTTTGAATTATCGAGTTCCGGGCCTCGGGAAAAAGAAATTACCGAAGTGGTTTATTTCATCAAATTTTCAAAGAATAAGAATTGATTTGAGGGATAGCGGCCTATACAATATTGATTTGGTTGGGTTGAAAATTGAGCATAGTTTGAATACAACGATGTATTTGACTGGATATTGGCAATTAAATGCTCAGAAACAACTCATGAATATGAACTTAAGATTTCAATGGCGATATAGACCGATGAGCGACATATTCATTGTTTTCTCTCAAAACTGGTATCAAGCGGCTCTTACTCCCAATGCCCTTAATGAATCATGGATGGCAAAAGGGAGAAGTATTGCTGCGAAGCTAGTTTATTGGTTTTAATCATTCATTTTAAACATTTTATCTAAAATTTTCATTGGTTTGTTCAATGAACTAAAAAACGATTTAATTTTGAGTTTATAAAAATAAAATTATGATCAGCAATCACGAAATCGATTATTACATTCACGGTGAAGAAATGCAATGTGTTGAAATTGAGTTAGATCCTCAAGAAACTGTTATTGCAGAGAGTGGAAGTTTCATGTACATGGATAATGGCATTGAAATGCATACCATTTTTGGTGATGGAAGTCAACAAAATTCAGGTGGTTTCTTCGACAAACTCATGGGTGCTGGAAAGCGTTTGCTTGTGGGTGAAAGTTTATTCATGACAGCCTTTACCAACTCAGGTTATGGAAAGCAAAAGGTGGCTTTTGCGGCGCCCTATGCTGGAAAGATTGTTCCTCTTGATTTATCGCGTCTAGGCAATAAGGTTATTTGTCAGAAAGATGCTTTTTTATGCGCTGCGAAAGGTGTGAGCGTTGGCATTGAGTTCCAGCGTAAATTGGGTACAGGTTTGTTTGGTGGTGAAGGTTTCATCATGGAAAAACTTGAAGGAGATGGCATGGCATTTGTGCATGCTGGGGGATACATACTTGAAAGAGATTTGGCACATGGTGAAGTGTTGAGAGTAGATACAGGTTGTATTGTGGCTTTTACTTCAACAGTTGATTACGATATACAAATGGTTAAGGGAATAAAAAATGCCATTTTTGGTGGTGAGGGACTTTTCTTTGCTGCATTAAGGGGTCCAGGCAAAGTTTGGTTACAAAGCCTACCAGTAAGTCGCTTGGCTAGTAGAATTTTGAGTTATGCTCAGCCAGGAGGTAGAAAAGAAGAAGGCAGTATTTTGGGCGGTCTTGGCAATATTTTTGACGGCGACGGATTCTAGAAATCAATTCATTTTCTTCAATGCCAAGATAGAGAAATCACTCTCTTCTTTCACAATGGCATTGCTCAAATGACCAAGGCCAGTGATGTCCATCGTAACTATGTCTCCAGCTTGTAACCACTGAGGCTTGAAATTAGGATCGTTCAATAAGCCAGTTCCATTTAATTCTAAGAAACAACCGGTACCAACTGTTCCTGAACCAATTACATCACCAGGGAAAATATCTGCACCATAAGCACAACGCTCGATAATTTCAGCAAACGTCCAATCCATATCGCCAACAGATCCAGCACTCACTTGGATTCCATTTACATGGCAACTCATTTTTAAATCATAGCTGTTTCCAACATGTCCTGGTTTTGCAGGGATTTTATAGGCTTCTAATTCATCTGGTGTAACCAGCCAAGGTCCAATGACAGTGCTAAAATCTTTGCCTTTTGCAGGACCTAGATTCAAGAGCATTTCTTCCATTTGAAGTGTTCTTGCGCTCATATCGTTCATGATCATAAAACCAGCAATGAAGTCATCGGCATTTTCAGCTTTCACATTTCTGCCTCTTTTTCCTAACACTACAGCCACTTCTAATTCAAAATCAAGCTTTTGAAAATGGTCGGGCATGCAAGGAATTTCTCCGGGGCCCATAATGGCATTATGGTTGGTGAAATAGAAAATAGGATATTGATCAAACTCAGCAATCATAGGAACACCGCGGTTTCTACGCGCTGCTGCTACGTGTTGACGGAATGCATAACCATCTCTGCAACTTGTAGGATTTGGCACTGGTGCCAATAAATCAGCACTTTCTAAAGCTGTTGCCAATTCTGAATGTTTACCTGATAAAATTTGTGATTCAACTTCTTTTGAACGCTGCAATTGATTGTCCCAATCTAATAGCATATCCGACATTTTAGACGGAATTTGATTGTCTATTTGATTCAAAGGATAAATCTGATTGTTTACAATGATTCCAACCTCAGTTGCGTGTTGATTTTTATAGGTCACAAACTTCATGGTGCAAAGGTACACAAAGGTTTGAAATTTTGGGGGAAAACTCGATTTGCTGTTTGAGAATTTCGATAAGAACTTTGACAGGTTCAATATTATGGGAAAAGAAACAATTCTAGTCACTGGTAGCAATGGCCTTTTAGGTCAAAAATTAACGGATTTGTATTTGCAAAAAGAGCATATACAATTGATTGCTACTGGAAAAGGAATGAACCGACATCCCTCAAAAGAAGGATATGTATATCAAGAAATGGATATTACAGATCCGCAAAATGTGAGAGAAGTTCTTGAGAAATACAAACCATCGGTGGTGATTCATACCGCCGCGATGACTCAAGTTGACGATTGTGAATTTAAGAAAGAAGAATGTGATTTATTGAATGTGAATGCTGTAAAACATTTAGCTGAGTTAAGTTCAGAATTGACATTCCATTTGGTGCATTTGAGCACAGATTTTATATTCGATGGAACCAAACCTATGTATACTGAAACCGATGAGGCAAAACCTTTGTCTTATTATGGTTGGAGTAAATTGGAGGCCGAAAAAATGGTTGTGGAACATGCAAAAAGTTGGTCGATTTTAAGAACCATTTTGGTTTATGGACAAGTTGCCGATATGAGTCGTTCGAATATCATTTTATGGACATTTAATACCTTAAAAGATCAAAAAGCGGCAAAGGTTGTCTATGATCAATTTAGAACTCCAACATTGGCTGAAGACTTGGCGATGGGTTGTTTTTTAGCTGCTGATCAAAAGGCCCAAGGTATTTTTAACATTGCTGGCAAAGATTATGTGAGCATCATAGAATTGGTGGAAAAAGTGGCAACTATGTATGGTTTTTCAACTGAAAATATTGAAAAAGTGAGCAGCGATACCTTGAATCAGCCTGCAAAAAGACCACCAATTACCGGGTTAAATATTCAAAAGGCCCAAGAGATTTTGGGATATGAACCCCATTCCCTCGAAGAAGGAATTAGAATTTGCCTAGGTGAATTAAATTAAGTGCTTGTAGTGTTTTAAAGCTTCTCTCCGCGACAATGGCTTTAAGGGATGCTTGTTTACGAAATCTATCACCCAATCTACATCGGTTCTTGCATATTGCCTGAGTGCCCAACCAATGGCTTTTAAGTGAAAAAATTCTTTTGAATTGATGTAAGGAAGGATTGCTTTTTCCAACCATACTAAATTTGTTGAATCTTTGTATTTGAGTTGGCAAATGATGGCCGTTCTGTTCACCCACATGTTGTTGCTGTCAATCCATTTTTTTAAGGTTGGTTCAAACAGATGGGGGAACTTTTTAAAGAAATCACCAACAATGTTTGCGGCAATAAAGTCTATGCTATCCCACCAACTTTTGTGGGTCATGATAAATTCAATGGTTTGTAAATCATCTTCAATCCAAAGTTTCTTGTTTTTATGGAATGTTTCCATGGCAACATATTGATATTCACGTTCGTTTGAATTCCAAAGTAATTCAACCCACTGAATCAATTCATTGTGATTTTCAGGTGAATATGCTTTGTTGAAAATCTTCATTGCTTCATTTCTATTTGGAGAGGTTACCCCAATGTAAGGGAATAAATTCTTCATATATTTTTGCATTGGCAATTGTTTTTCTGGGGTAGAAAATTCAACCAATAAATATTTAAGAGTTTCGAAAACTTGTTCCATCAATTACAAAGTTATCTAATATTCAAAAGGGTTTGTCGGTTTTGTTTAATATTTAATTGAACATCGTTATATTTGAAAGGATACTTAAGGAAACTTATGAAAAAGAAAAATTTATTGATTGCTTTGGCTGTTGTGTCTTTTTTAGGCGCTTGTGATGTTGTAAAGAGTGTGGCAACCCAAGCTGCAAATGATGTGTTGACAGGTGCTACTACTGGCACAACAAGTACAATTCCTGCACTCACTCAAACTGAAGCAGCTGGTGGTTTAAAAGATGCATTGGTGAATGGTGTATTAAATGGTACTGGAGCCTTGGGTAAGGTTGGTGCATTTGCAAGCAATCCTTCAATAAAAATTCTTTTACCTGCCGAAGTACAATCAATTGAACAAAAAATAAGAGACAATTATTTGCTCAATGCAGCCATTGGTAAAGAGCTCGATAAAACGATAGACGCAATGAATTCAGGCGCTGAAAAAAGCATGAAGTTGGCTGTTCCTGTATTTAAAAATGCCATTACAAATATGTCGTTTGCCGATGCAATGAAAATATTAACTGGTGGTTCTGGCGCTGCAACTGCTTATTTAAAAAGCTCTTCTGAAGCGCAATTGCAACAATTGTTTATGCCAGAAGTGAAGAAAGCTTTAGATGAAGTTGCATTGTCTAAAACATGGACACCAGTTGTCAATAAAATCAATCAAAATAAAACGTTGTTAGGTCTTAAAGCAGACATTCAGCCAGATTTAAATAAATATGTGACTGACAAAGCAACGGCTGCCTTGTTTACGGAAATAGAAAAAGAAGAGAATAAAATTAGGAAAGATCCTGTTTCGAGAACAACCGATTTGTTGAAAAAAGCTTTCGACTACGCCGATAAACATTAATAGGTTTTCTCATGAATTTGAAGGTTGTTTTGATCTTGCTCCTTTTGTCGGTTTCGACATTGAGCGCTCAAAGCAATCAGTTAAATTCTAAAATTTCTTTAAGTTATCAAGGCAATAGCTTTGAAAAAATCCTTCAATTGTTTGAAGAAAAAACCAATTGCTTTTTTCAGTATGATGCATCCCTCAAACCAACAAAAAAATGGTTTGTTGTGAAGGTAGAAAATGAAATTGCCAAAGATGCATTGAGTGATTTCTTACAAAATTATGGACTTGATTTTTCGGTTGTTGGCGATCAATCTCTCGTTTTAAGAAAATGGATTGCCCCCAAAGAAGAAGTCATTTTATCTGGCAGGGTTTATCATTCCGAAACCAAGGAAAGACTTGTAAATGCTTATATCGCAGTTCCAGGTACAGGACAAAGTACATTCACGAACGACCAAGGGATTTTCCAAGTAAGAACCGATGGGGGTGTCATCATTTTTGGAATTACTTACCCTGGTTTTCTTCCATATACCGATACAATTGAAAACTTTAGTCGTACATATTTCTTAGATGTTCCTTTGGTTCCAGAAATGGAGCAAATGGAAGTAACCATGGTTACAACTGAACTTTCTGGCAATTCGCCAAAGGTGGTTTTGGGCAAATCTGATGAATTTAATATCAATCGTGTTCAACTTGAAAAAATTCCACAACTCATGGGCGAGCCAGATATTTTAAGGGTGATGAGCTTAAATCCTGGCGTTGTTTCCGGAAGTGAAGGTGTTTTTGGAATGTATGTGAGGGGTGGTGCATCAGATCAGAATTTGGTGCTTTTAGATGATGTGCCTATCTATAACCCTTACCATCTTTATGGGGTTTTTGGTGTTTTTAATAGCGACATTGTTAAAAATGCTAAATTTTATAGAGGGGTTTTCCCGGCCGATAAAGGTGGTCGCTTGAGCAGCGTGATTGATGTGAGTACCAAAGAGGGTAATCCCGATAAATTATCGGGCTCTATTAATTTGGGAATACTAACCAGTAGAATTGCTCTGAATGGTCCGCTTTTCAGCAAAAAAACGACATTTTCAATTGCCTTTAGAAGAAGTATTTTTGATTACTTGGTTCAACCGCTTTTTCAATTGATTGAATATAAATCAGATAATTTTTTAAATCGATATTATTTCTATGACTTAAATTTTAAAATCACACATCGATTTTCACCTAAAAGCCGCTTGTCGGCGAGTATTTTTGGTGGTTTGGATTATGCGGGACTTGTAGATAGGAAGCTTTCAACACTTTCTCAAACAAGAACTCAGACTTTAAGATCAGAGGATGCATCTTCTTGGGGAAATAAAGTTGCCAATTTAAGATGGGATTATATGCTTTCACCAACTTCCTCATTTTCATTAAAGTCTTACGTTACAAATTATTCATACGCGCACACTCACATCTATTCTAATCAAATTTCAAATTTGAATGATATTGTGAGTAGTGAAAAATCGAATTATGTTTTATCAAATGGCTTGAGGGACATTGAATTCTCAGCGCATTTTCAAAAGCAAGTGACTCAACGATTAAACATCAAATTGGGTTCAGGCTTTAATTTGCATCAATTTGTTCCAAACAAAAGGATTTTAACTTCAGAAACCGATAGCGTACAAACATCTTTTCAGTTTCAAGATAACGAGGTTTATACTCCAGAGGTATTTGGTTATTTTTCTTCTGAATACCACCACCCTAAATTGGGGTATTTCGATTTTGGAATTCGAGGGGTTTATTATGGTTTAGAGTTAGGGCAGTATTATGTTTTACCTGAACCTAGATTTAGCATTAGAGTTCCTTTTTCGAATGATTTTTGGTTTAAGGTTTCTGGTTCCCAAACCCGACAATTTTTCCATCAGCTGAATAATTTAACCCTAGGCCTTCCTTCAGATTTGTGGGTGCCTTCTAATGCAAAATTTAGTCCCTCAAAAGCCACGCAAGGCGCTATAGGGATCACAAAAGAATATTCGAGATGGGTGCTGAGTATGGAGTTGTTTTACAAAAGATTTGACAATATTTTGGAATACAATGACAATGCGGTTTATGTAACATCAGGTCAAAATTGGGAGAAATCGGTTTGCGTAGGAATGGGTGAATCACAAGGTTTTGAATTGTTGTTAGAGAAGAAAGTTGGAAAGTTAAATGGGTGGATTTCATATACAATCATGAAGGCAACCCGTCAATTTGATGACTTAAATAACGGTGAAGAGTTTGCGGCGCGTTACGATAGACGTCATAATTTGAATATTCTTTTGAATTACAGAGTTTCGCAAAGGGTATTTTTTAGTGCAACATGGGTATTTAATTCTGGCTTTGCATATACTTTACCGGTTGGGGTTATCCCTTCTCAAACTTCGAATGATCCGTTTAGAGACGTTTATATTTATGGTTCTCGAAACAATAGGCGAACCGACAATAACCACCGATTAGATATTTCAGTAAATGTAAAAGGGAAACCTGGTAAAATTCAAAAACAACTTTCTTTTGGGGTGTACAATGTTTACAATCAACACAATCCATTTTTCATCAATCTGGCATTGGATAAAAACGGAGATCGAAAATTATATCAAGTGAGCTTGCTACCCATCATTCCATTCATCAGTTATCAATTGTCATTCTAATGAAAGTCTTTTTCAAATTCATATTGGCATCGTTGGTTCTCATTTCTTGCATTGATGAAGTTCCCTTGATGTCGAATGATGATGTCCCTCAAGCAATTGTGATCCATGCATTTGTCAATCCAGATAGCGCGATGAACGTGAATATTGCAAAGGTTTCTAACATTAATGAGCCTTATATTTGGATCAATAATGCAAATGTTAGTTTCAATAGAAATAACCGCGATACTGCCATCTTGAATTATATTTCTGGGGGAAATTATGTTTCTAATTTTCAATATCGGAATAATGACAGTCTATACTTGTCGGTTGATCATGCCTTGTATAAGAACGTGATTGGAATAAAAGTTCCTTCAAAAGTAAAAATCAGACAGGTAGATACATTTAGTGCTTTAATTGGAACGGTGGGTAAAACAAGGGTATTTAGAATTTATTTTAAAGACAGTGCGTACAATCGGAATTTCTATAGGATTTATGGGATTAGAAACTTAAAAAAATATGTTTTAGACAAGGGTGGAAATAGAATTGATAGCACTCTTTTTTCTGAAAGAATTTCTTTAGGTGGAAATGAAGTCCCATTTTTAAGAAATCCATACAACACCTATACCACCAAAGAACTCATCTTTAGTGACGAAACATTTAATGGGGTTTCAGCAAAATTTGAAATCTTTGAAACGCTGGTCAAGAATAATTCTGCAACCTCGGTTACAGAGTCAATCGATGTCTATTTAGAGAACATTTCGGAATCAATATATACCTATTTAAATACTAGGAATGCCCATTTATGGCAACAAAATTCGATTACACAATTGCCATCAAGGGTGAGTGGAAATTTGGGAGTTGCGTACGGTGTTTTTGGAGCGTATTCAACGGACAAATACCGAATTAAGTTTTAAATTAATCGTTAAGTTTCATTTCAACTTCATCAATTTTAGCTCCAATCATTTTCGTAATGTGGAATTCGAAATGATCGAAACGAATGGTTTCTCCTGTATGTGGAATTTTCTCAGAGCAGTAAATGATAAAACCACCAAGGGTATTATATTCGCCTTCAGGCAGATTGAAATGATATTTTTCGTTGAGGTAATCAATTTCTAAACGTGAAGCAAAACGGTAATGATTTTCACCGAGCACTTGTTCATTAGAATCGAAAGTATCAAATTCATCTTCAATTTCACCGAAAATTTCTTCAACTACATCTTCAATTGTTGCAATGCCTGCTGTCCCTCCAAATTCATCAACAACAATGGCCAAACTTTTCCTTTGTTGAATGAAATTCCTGAGCATGTCATGGGCTTCTAAGCTTTCATTTGCAATGAGTGTAGGTCTGAGAACGTCTTTAATTTGGGCTGGATTGTGGAACAAATCGGAGTGATGAACAAAGCCAATAATATGGTCAATGTTATCTTTAAAAACCAATATTCTGGAGTGTGAAGTTTCTATGAATTTCACCTTTAAATCTTCGATACTTGAATCAATGTCAATGCTCACAATTTCGGTTCTAGGCACCATGAAATCGCGCACAATGACTTCACTAAAATCGAGAGCATTGCGAAATGCTTCGGTATCGATTTCTTGCGATTCAACGTTTGTTGAATTTTCTATCGATGAAATATAATTATCGAGGTCAACCTTCGAAAAAACGGGTGTTTGTTCAGTAATTTGAGTTTTTGTAAAAATGCGAAGCAGAAATGAAGAAGCAGATTTTGTAAAAGCAATGAGCGGCCAAAGTGCTAAATGCATCAATCTAAAGGGCATCGAAAATGCGAAAATAAGTTTATTCGCTTGTATCTTAAAGAGTGTTTTAGGAATGAATTCAGCGGTTATAAGCACTAAAAAAGTACTAATCAATGTAACTGTAAGAATTTTAAGAATTTCGTTATGGATGGCCGAATCGAGGTAATATTCGAGAATATGACCCATCTCCATACCGTAAATAACCAAACTTAAATTTGTTGCAACAAGCACTGTGCTGATGAATTCGCTTGGTTGTTTTACATAGCGTGCAAGTTGTTTTGCTCCAAAAACACCCTGTTTGCTTCGTAATTCAATTCGGAGTTTGTTTGCAGAAATAAATGCAATTTCCATTCCAGAGAAAAAGGCAATGGTTAACAAGCATAAAAAGATGGTAATCCAACTAGAAACGGTAGGGGTTTCAATGATTGTATTTAATAATTGTACCGAGAGGGGGTCAGGCATATTTATTCGAAGATACTCTTTTGATAGAATATTTTAAAGCGTTTTGCGATTTATGCAAAAAAAATATTGGATTCGTAGGTTAACTTTGCATCAATGAATCAAAAGTTAAGAGTTGGAATTATTGGTGGTGGTCAATTGGGAATGATGTTGCTTCAAGAGGCCGATCTAAATGCTGCAACCTACACTGTGTTAGAAGCTTCTGAAGATTGTCCTTCAAAACCATACTGTCAGAATTTTATCAAAGGTTCATTGAATGACTCCCAGTCAATTCGCAATTTAGCTTCCGTTTCTGATGTAATAACTTGGGAAATTGAACATATTGATGTTGATACGCTCATTGAACTCGAAAAAGAAGGCAAAACCATCATTCCAAAGCCATTGATTTTGAAAATGATACAAGATAAAGGAGCTCAAAAAACGTTTTTTACCGAGAATCAAATTCCTACGGCTGCCTTTGATTTAATTGACGCTTCTGAAATTAAGAATTTGGATTTTAGCAAATATCCCCAAGAAAAAATTGTGATTAAAACAAGAACAGGTGGCTACGACGGTAAAGGCGTGAGCATTTGTTTGAAGCATGATTTACAGCAGGGACTTGTTCCGTTTGAGGGTCCAATTTTAGTTGAAGAATTTGTAGAAGATGTATTAGAATTGGCGGTTATTGTTGCTGTTGATCAAAATGGAAATTTTACCTCTTTCCCTTCAATTGAGATGTATTTTAATGAGAAAAGCAATTTGGTTGAATTTTTGTTTTCACCAGCAAATGTGAATGAGTCCATTGAATCGAAATCTAGAGAAATTGCTGAAAAAGTGATTACCGCATTTCGAACGCCAGGTTTATTTGCTGTTGAGTTGTTTTTAACTCCTGAAGGGCAAATTTTGGTAAATGAAATTGCCCCTCGTCCTCACAATAGCGGCCACCATACCATTGAAGGTTGTGTTACAAGTCAGTTTGCACAACTCGACCGTATTTTGTTAAACAAGCCTCTTGGCGATACAAGTCTAAAGCAACCAAGTGCAATG
>CAIRMY010000199.1 GCA_903879775.1 uncultured Bacteroidota bacterium | reverse complement strand
TCGAATTCCTGTTTTTGCGCGTTTACGATTGGATGGTTTAACCCCAAATTCATCATACAAATATATTGTAAGAGCAATTCGATATACAGATTTTGCAAATACAGGATTAACAACTGCCGGCGCTGGAAATGATATTTTTATTGATTCTCAGGGCAATTATAGATATTCAACAACAACGGATTTTACGACATCTGGCGGATGCGATACATTAAGTTCTGGCATGATGGGTTCTTATGAAGGTTGGTTTGGTTTAGTCAATACTGGTAATGCAAGGTTTACAGCAGGTAACAACATTTATTTTGCTGTAACCATGTTAGGTATTAATAATACTGACACGTTTAGATACTATTGCGAAGATTCTATTAAAGTTTTGGCTTGGAATGGTGCTGCAGGTAGCAATAACGGAACGGGAATTTGGGGTAAAAGTTATGCGAATGCAAAAAGCATGGTAGCGTTGTACGATAATTTAAATGGCTTTGGAAGACCTTTGTCATTAACAAATGTTGAAAGTGGAAGCTATTCTGGAGCTGCCTTTGCAAGTTTGGTTGGGTTTTATAACACAAACGTTTACAAGCAAAGCAATGCTTGGGGTACAATTATTCCAAACACATTGTCAAGTGGAGTTTTGAGAATCGATAATTTGTCCTTCAAAACTGGCTTTTCCATTTATGCGAATATTGATTCAAATGGTGTTTGGGGACCATCAAGTAAAAATACTGTAAATCCAACTGGTGGATCTACAACTCCTATTGCTTTGGATCAAGATGATGCTCCATTGATTGCTCCAAAAGTTGAATTTTGGACACGTTCTTCATCTGTGGCTGAAGGAGCTGGCAAAGTAAAAGTATTCGTTTCAAGAAAGTATAGTAATTCTGCGGCGCAATCGGTAAGGCTCTATTTAGTTGGAGGTACTGCCACTAAGGGCGCCTCTGCTGATTTTACTTTAACAGAACCTAAAACAATTATTTTTAAACCAGGTGTTGCTATCTTTGATTCTACTGAAATTACTTTAAATGATGATGTTATTTCCGAAGGTACTGAAACAGTGGTATTGAGGCTAGATAATCCTAATAATTGTTTAATAGGAACTGAAGTTGCTCATACTTTGTCTATCATTGACAACGATGTGGCAAATGTTAGTGTGAAGAATCCAAAGATAAGAGTGAATGAAGCAAATGCGAATGTTGGCATAACGTTTAAGTTAGACAAAGCTGTTACAACACCTGTTAAACTTAAAATGTTTGTGAAATTTAAATCTGATAGTACATACATGCCGAGTGAGTTTTTCATTAGTAGCAATAATAATGATACCACCTTTAGCCTAGGTAATGCAAATGGTCCGGATTCAATTACAATCAATACTAAAACTTTTGATGATATTGCAATTGACAAATCTGACTCAATTGTTTTGGTGATTCGCCAGGTTTCGGGTGGCGCTTTCTTGAAAGATTCTGTTGCAACTGTGATAATCATGGATAACGATGGCCCAACGAATGTTGAATTCGTAGGAAGTAATTTTTCTATTACAGAATCGGTTAGTTCTTTCAATGTGAAGTTGAGATTATTCAATAGGAAATCTGCTGGTGGAGATTTTACATTAAGATTGTATAGCAACGAAAGTACCGCTGAGAATCCTACGGATTATAAATTTAGTCCTTCTTCAAAAATTATCAATGTAACAAGTTCAACTCCTGATACAATTATTGTCAATGTACCTATTGTAAACGATGATATTTATGAGAAAACTGAATACATTAAATTTGGCTTGGCTAACTTGAATAACATCATTGTTAAGACTGATACACTGAAAATAACTTTATTGGATGACGATTTTCCAATTTATAAAATTGGAAAAATTAACAAGCAAACAAGCGCTGCAAAAACTGCTGATTCATTAAACGTGAAATGTAGGGTATTTGGTATTGTGTATGGTGT